>JBCCRZ010000095.1:0-13273 GCA_039200855.1 Cyanobacteria bacterium P01_D01_bin.44
GCGCTACCGACTTAAGTTTAATCATCCCAACCTTGTCATCTGCAAAGCCATAGAGACCATTGACGAAGGTCGTCAGCTGGTCTTGGAATATTGCGAAGGGGGCACGTTGCGATCGCAAATAGACCGGATGTCTCGATTTGCCGAGGCAGATGTGCTGCGATTGGGCATTGATATTCTCACTGGGCTAGCCTATGTGCATCGCGAGGGGGTAACCCATTGCGATATCAAGCCCGAGAATATTTTGCTGCACTATCAGCAAGGGCAGTGGCTTGCCAAAATCTCTGATTTTGGGGTAGCCAAGCTCACCCATGAGGTACAGCCGCCTATCTTTGGGCAAACAGGGTCGCCTGCCTACATGGCTCCAGAGCGATTTGACGATCTCTATTCCCCTGCGTCAGATATATATGCAGTCGGTGTTTTACTCTTTGAGCTGTTGACCGGCCATCGACCTTTTGCCGGTACACCCGCTGAGCTGAGGTCGGCCCACTTAAACCAGTCGGTAACCATTCCTCCAGATTTATCAGCTGCCTGGCAATCAATTGTGCTGACCGCCCTCAAAAAGTTACCGGCGCAGCGCTACTCATCAGCCGAGCAAATGCTGACGGCGCTCAAGACGATTCAACCGCACTCAGCCATCCAGTTTCCACAAGTATCGCCAGCGGTCTGCTCAGGAAAATTGCTGGGCCAGCTCATGCAGCCGGTTAAGCAGCTTTGGGTTCGCCCTGCGAATGCCCCTAGCAATGCCTCTAGCAGTGAACTCTACATTGCCGATGCCAATCAAATTACCCTGGCTAATCTCGCTAAGCCGTCTCCGTCTGAGTTTCACTCGATTGCAACTTTGCTGTCTCCTTGTCAGGCTCTGGTGGGGACCTCTCAAACCCTTTGGATAGTCGGCGATGGGGGTATCTACGCGATGCCCGTTGAGCCCCCCTATAGCTTGAAACCTATTGTCCAGTTTGAGTCCCCTGGTCAAGGTGCGATCGCCCGTCGTTGGTGGGCCAACCTGACCCCTGTCAACGCAGCTGAGAGCCCTTATTATCAGCTAACCGTCGGGCCGCTAAGGCCAGCGTCTGTCACGGCTTCCCCCTGGCTATGTAAGCCCCTGCCCCTTGATTTTGAAGTCCGCCAGATGGTGGCGATTGATGACGGTCATTTGTTGCTGGTCAGCCAGCCCACCGATCACAGGACTCAGCTGCAACTCTTAACCCGTCGAGGGCAATTGTTAGGCCGATTTAACCTGGGGCTATCGGTGCGATCGCTCACTCAAACCTTGCAGCCCTACCGTTTTCTCTGTAGCAGCGACGAAGCGGGGGCCGTCGTTTTAGATGTAAACCCCATACGAGTGATGTCGCTGGCGATCACAATCCCACCTACCTTAATGACCGCCTTACCCTGGGGTTATTTATTTCTAGATGCTCAGGGGCAGTTAGTGATTCTTGATAGAGACTATCAGCCCCTGGGTGAGGCCCAAGGGCCACAAAACCCGACTGCTATCACCGTTGTTGAGGGGCATCAGCTTTTGATCGCCACTTGGGGGGCAACTCGCGCCGACTCAGGCGAACTTTACAGTCTGGATTTAAAAGATCTCGACCTCGATATTGTGTTTTAGAGTGTGCAGTATGCGATTGCTGATTTAGGGGACGAACCGGTCCATAGTCATGGCTATTTACCAGCCTCTCACAGCTAAAATCATCCCGAGGATCAGCAATGCCTGCAGTGTTAGGGCGTGTGCTCTATCCACGCCTCAAAATCATGGTCCAACAGCAGCTCCAGGCGCTCTTCGGCTTCCTCTTCATCGGGGTAAGCCCCAGCCTGCATCACGGGTTGTCCCTCAAATTGAGATCGAAAGGCATCGGGGACAACCTCCCGCAGCCGCGCTTGGGTTTCGGCATCTTGGCCTGCGACGTAAACTCGGTAGTGTAACCCTAAAGCCGTTGCCCGCGATAGCGGCGGCGGCGGCGGAGAATGAGAGGCTGCGCCAACGGCAGACAGCGCAAAGGCGGCATTCGAGTCGCCACCACTGCCAATGGGGATATTGGGACCAGGCACCAGTAAGCGGCTGCCATCGGAGGTGGGCAAGCTGGGCAACGCTGCTTCGTCCGGAGTAGGTAAGGGTGGGGTAGCCAATGCGGCTGCGACCGGGACCCGAGGTAAGCGACGGGTTTCCTCGGGTTCTGCTAAAGCCTCAGCATCCTCATCCCGGTCAGAGCCTTCATTCCGGCCAGAGTCTTCATCCCGGTCAGAGTCCTCATCCCGGCCAGAGCGTTCGACCAAATCTTCGTCGGCTTCGTCACGCGCTGAGGTGCTATCCGGCCCAATGACTGAAATTTCAATCGAAGGGGGGGAGGATGACGCTCGTGACGGGGCTGAACTGGTTGCAGGGCTTAGGGCCGTGACCCCTCCAGTGAGTCGGTTTCGCAAATCAGCAATTGACGGTCTAGCTTCGCTAGTGGATCTCGATGCTTCCCCATCATCCGCTGATTCGACTTCACTCGACGGCTCTGCTTCATCTAAATCTGCTTCATCTAAATCTGCTTCATCTAAATCTGCTTCATCTAAATCTGCTTCATCTAAATCTGCTTCATCTAAATCTGCTTCATCTAAATCTGCTTCATCTAAATCTGCTTCATCCAGATCTGCTTCGGCCAAAGGTGGGGGGACTGTTTCGGGGATTTCCACAACCTCTACTTCGTTCGGGTTTTCTGAAATCTCCTCAGCAGCTTCGGCTGCGGTTTCAGCTTCAATATTCGCTTCGGGGATGCTTTCGTCGCTTGCGTCTAGGCTGGGCACCCTGACGGGCGCTAAAGTCTCGTCAGTCCCCACAACTTGCTCAACGACGGGAGCTATTGGGGGGGCTGTAGGCGGTGGAGAAGTGAGTGCGATCGCACTTGCCCCATTGAGGGCTAAATCAGCCGCTGTTGCGGTGTTTGATGGGGCCAAACTCTCTGGGGTAATCTCTGGGGTAATCTCCGACTCACTCTCAGTGGGGACTTTCTCTGTGACCGACGAGGTTGGCGCAACAGAGGCAGGGGCAGGGGCTTCCACCTCGACCGATGGCGGTGACGTAGGAGAATCCGGAGCGGGGGCGGCTGCCTCAGCCGACCGGGGGGGCTCAGCAGAGGCGGGCGCAGGGGCTGCCTCTGTCGCTGAGGAGGGGGGCACAATAGACGTGGGTGCGGGGGCCGCTGAGGTGACGACCTGGGGCGTTGCGGCAGGCAAGCCCACCGGGGCCGCTGTTGCCACCTCTACAACACCATTGCGACGATTTTCGGCAATGGTGTTACTGACAAAAACAGGACTTGCGTTGCCTAATAACAAAATCCCTTCTTCATTGCGAATAATTTGATTGTGGGCAATCTCAGGGGTGGCCTCTGAGGCCACTGTGATAGCGGTGCCGGTGGCCTCAAAATGGTTGCCCCTCACCACGGCTCGGGAACTGCCATAGATCACCAGACCCGCTACCTGATTTTGGAAAAAATAACTGGCTTCGATGACAGGACTGCCACCGGCTAAATACAGCCCTGTATGGCGATTCGCTACAAACGCCGTTTCCCGGATAATCGGACTCCCCGACTCAATCCAAACGCCATGGCCTTGGGGATTGGGGTTAGAAACCACAACATGGGCCATGCCTGATCGATCGGCGGCGACAATCGCCACATTTTGCTGCGACAGGGTGGGGCTATCAAAGCTGCCCCCGCCTTGGATGATGGCACTGTTTTCGGCATCGGGGCTGCCCTGGATAGTAATCCCTGGTTTGAGCCGGAGTGGGAAACTTTCCCCCGTATCGGCGGTATAGCGCCCTGGGGCTAAGACGATGACGGTATTAGACTGGGCGACCTGGATGGCATGGGTGATAGTTTTAAAGGGCTGATGCTGTGCGCCACTGCCCGCTTGATCGCTCCCGGCATCGGGGCTGACGTGCAAAACCGTATATTGGCTGGCTGCTTGACTGCTTAGTGCGCTCTCGGGTGTACTCTCATGGGGCTGCTGAGATTCTGTCTGAGACTGGGCCTGGGAGGTTGATTGAGCCAGTCCTTGTTGCCCCGGCAGGATGAGCAAGGTGGCGGCTAGCAAGAGCGGTGTGAGGGGCGTGCATTTACCCAACATGGTAAACCTGTGATTTGGTGGAGCTATGGGACTGTAACTGAAGCTTCGCTGTAACTGAAGCTTCGAAGGAAAATGTTAGGAGAGCGAGATCCTTGAAAATAGGAAACAAGCACAGCGGAGACTGTCGAGTCCTTGGAATATTGAGCTTGTGGTTCAATTTTGTCAAGTCCCTACTTGACAAACTGTGACACTCTCTGCCCATTACCTACCCCCACTACCTACTGTCAGTAAAATGCCAGCAAACAGCACATTAGCGACTCAGCAAACGATCTATCGAATTTTAGATGCCAATTTAGACCGTGCCCGCGAGGGCATTCGCATTGTTGAAGAATGGTGTCGCTTTGGGCTCAATGATGAAGCCCTGACCGAAAAGTGTAAACATTGGCGACAGTCCCTAGCAGTTTGGCACACCGCTGAGATCCGCGCGGCAAGGGATACTCCTGGTGATCCGGGCACCGCTCTGACGCACCCCCAAGAGGCGTCTCGATCGACGTTGGAAGACGTGCTACAGGCCAACTTTTGTCGGGTGCAAGAGGCCCTGCGAACCCTTGAGGAGTATGGCAAGCTGCAGGCCACCGAGATGTCGACGGCCTGCAAGCAGATGCGATATCAGCTCTACACCCTGGAAAGTCAGCTATTGTGGCAGGGCGATGATTTCCGATTGCGTCAGCAGCGGCTGCAGCGATTGATGCGATCTCATCTCTACCTGGTCACGGCCCCGACCGAAAATATCCTGACGGTGGTCGAAGCAGCCCTCAAAGGCGGCGTAGATATCGTGCAGTATCGCGAAAAAAACGCTGACGACTGCCAGCGGCTGCCCCTGGCCCAGCAAATGAAAACCCTTTGCGATCGCTACGAGGCGCTCTTTATTATCAACGATCGGGTTGATTTAGCCCTGGCCGTGGGGGCTGACGGGGTTCACCTGGGTCAGCAAGATCTGCCGATCCAGGTCGCGCGCGACCTGCTTGGCCCCGACTGTATCGTGGGTCGCTCCACCACAAACCCAGATGAAATGGCTCGGGCCCTGGCCGAGGGCGCTGACTACATTGGGGTTGGGCCGGTGAATGAAACACCGACTAAGCCGGGTAAAGCTGCCGCTGGGTTAGCGTATGTGCGCTATGCCACTGAGCATGCCACGGTGCCCTGGTTTGCCATCGGCGGCATCAACCTTGAGAATGTGCCTCCGGTGGTGGCGGCGGGGGCTAGTCGCATTGCGGTGGTGCGAGCTATCATGCAAGCCGATGATCCGGCTCGGGTCAGCCAAGACTTTGTTGCCAAGATAGTACTGCGTCAAGCTTGAAATTTCGGTTAGGGATGACGCGGCGAGGGGCGGAGACGCGGGGACACGGAGAGCAACAGCTATAAGCGATCTCCGCGTCACCCATTCCCCGCGTCTCCGCGTCGGTCTGACCCGAAAATTTAAGGCTGACAGACTACTAGGACAGGAGCAAGCTTAAACTTTTGGGTGAAACAGACGCGGAGATGCGGAGATGACGACTATTCAGCTTCAGATCAATGGCGAAACCAAAACCTGTGCGCCCCAAACGACCCTACCTCAGCTGTTGACCCAGTTAGGTCTTAACCCTCGGCTGGTGGCGGTTGAGTACAACGGCGAGATCTTGCATCGTCAGTTTTGGGACGTTACCCAGATGCAGCCTGATGACCGTCTCGAAATCGTCACCATTGTGGGCGGTGGCTAGGCGGCGGTTAAGGGGAGCCAACGGGGGCCAGAAAACGCTAAATAAGGGGTGTGGAAAACCGTCTGTCGATTCCTTGGTTTTTGCCCTCGTCTCCCCTTGGAAAAGCGTTACAGTGAAGGCAAGTCAAACTTTATTACGCAGTTCCCTCGGGGTTGCCTACAGTGGTAGTGCCGGTGGTAAAGCAACGTTTACTAGAACGCTTACTAGATAGATCATGGTTAGCAAATTCAAAACCTGGATAAAGCCTTTTCTCAAGTCGCTGTTGGTGTTTGGTCTGGTGATCACCCTGGTCTTTAGTCAGGCCGACGGTGCCCTGGCTGCTCGGGGTGGGGGCCGCATTGGCGGGGGTGGGTTCCGAGCCCCGCGTCGCTATGCGCCTCCCTCTCGTACCTATCGAGGGCCGTCTGGCGGTGGGTATTACCCAGGCGGTGGCGGGTTTGGGTTCCCGTTCATTCTGCCGTTCTTTGGTTTTGGTGGCGGTGGGCTGTTTACAATGCTGATGTTTCTTGCGATCGCAAGTTTCCTGGTGCGCAGCTTTCGCAATGCCACTGAGGGGGATGTGGGAGGCGATGGCTATGGGACCTCCAGTTACAGCGCTAACCCCATGGTCTCGGTTGCCAAACTGCAAATTGGCCTGCTGGCTAAGGCCCGTCATCTCCAGGACGACCTCAACCGCATGGCTGAGACCGCTGATACCAGTTCTTCGGCGGGGTTGGCTCAGGTCCTGCAAGAGTCCACCCTATCGTTGTTGCGCAAGCCAGAGTATTGGGCCTATGCCGACGCTGAGCTGGAGTCCACCCGGTTATTGTCCGCTGAGCAAGCCTTTAACCGTATGGCCCTGACCGAGCGCAGCAAGCTGACTGGCGAAACCCTCTCCAACGTGAACAGCCAGATCAAACAGGCTGATGTTGCTGTTGAGACCGATGCTGAGACCGCTATCGATCTTGCACAGGCTCCGGGGCAGTATATTGTCGCAACGATTTTGGTCGCTACCCAGGGGCATCTCTCGTTGCCCACTATTCAGACTGAGCAAGATGTGCGTCAGGCGATTAGTCAGCTGGGCGCGGTCTCCGGCGATCGGCTGATGGCTATAGAGGTTTTGTGGACCCCCCAGGTGTCAGGTGAGACTTTGACTGACGACGAGCTGATTGCCGAGTATCCAAACTTAAAGCTGGTGTAGTATTGGCGCTATTTTCCGGTATTTTATTAGAGTCAAGCCAAGGGAGCTAACTTGTTTAGCTCCTTTTTTTTATGGCAATCAGTAGCCGAAATTAACTGAATATGCTTAACTTTCATCAAACGCCCGTACTATCTGCCCCAGATTGTTCTTTATAATCTCTCCGTTGAGTCTCTAATGAAGTGTCTGATGAGCCTGATCGATCGTTAAGCTAAAACCGCACAAAAATCCCTATGTTGGAGTTGTTAACCCGCGTACTGTTATGGGCCTCGATTGGGCTTCTAATTTGGTACGTTTTACTCAAAATTATTCCGAGAAAATATCTCACCTGGTTTGGTGGGTTGGTGGTCCTGGTTTTAATCGTTGCCTCCTTTATCGATCCTAACGATGACACCATTGGTATTATTTGGCGGATGATTTCTTTACCGCTGTCACCGCTGGGGGCGTCTGTGTTACTCCTGGGCTCTGCCCTCAGCGGTGGGATGAAACAAGTCAACGGTCGCCTGGTTTCCTTTGCCCTGGCTATTTTGGTGCTCACCAGTATGCCGATTACTTCGCGTTGGCTGGTAACCCAGTCTGAGGGGGCCGTGGCCCAGGCCTACGCAGCACGGCGCGGTATCTGTCAAGGGGTTTGCCCCGCCATCGTGCCGGAGGAAGTGAGTCTCGCCCAAGCGGGGGCCATTGTGGTATTTGGGGAACGGGCCGATGTCGTCGGCGACGAAACTCTCTTTCGGACTCAGGTGGGAACGGCCTCTAATTCTGCCCTGGCTGCGCGCTTGTTTACCGCCGCTCAGCTATACCGACAGTCCGGCAATCGTCCCTTTGTAATTGTTACAGCCGGTCCCCGCAGTGGCGAAGACCAAGAGGCCCAGAAAGCCGCCTTTATTCGCAATACACTGACCCAAAATGGCGTACTGCCAGAAGATATTCGTCAGATTACGACCCAGCTCAATGCGCGCAATACCGCCGACGATGTCGAAGATTTCTTAGAAGAACAGGGAGTTTTAGGCTCTAATCGCGACGACGATTTCGACGATCGAGACGACCCGCGGGTGGTTTTAGTGGCTCCGGCCCTGACGATGTCACGGGCAGCCCTCACTTTTGAGCAAATGGGCATGCAGGTGATTGCTCGCCCCACTGACTTTCAGATCTCTGATCTCGATCGCAGCGACGATTTGCTGGAGCAACTCCCTGATCTTTTCCCCAATGCCGAATCCTTGGTCCTGACCACGCGCTCATGGAATGAGTTTCTCACCAAGAGTTACTACTTTTTGCGGGGCTGGTTGCCTAGCTTTGACTTTGGGTGGGATTCCAGTATTGAGATATAGAAGGTGGTGGGTAATGGGTAGTGGGTAATGGGTAATGAGTAATGAGTAATGGGTAATGGCCTTTCGCCTTTCGCCCTTCCCCTTTCGTCCTTCCCCACTAAAATGATTAGGCGGCGCTGGTGATCTGGCGCTGGGGTTAACCTACTGTGAAACTTATTAACCATGGCTCAGTCTAAGCTGCATCAGCTGGCGGCTTATCTCAGACCCCACTGGCGCAATGCCCTGCTTGGGATTTTGGCGTTGCTAGTGGTCAACCTGCTCAGTGTTCGGATTCCTTTGATTATTGGCGAGGTCGTTGATCAGCTCAAAGTTTCGTTTAGTCTGGCCAGGGGGCTGCGCGATGTCATCTTGATTTTGGTCTTGGCGTCTGTCATGTGGGTGATTCGGATGACGTCGCGGGTGCTGATTTTTGGGGTGGGTCGGCAGGTTGAGTTTGATCTTAAGCAGCGTATTTTCCAGCATTTGCTCACCCTGGAGCCGGCTTACTTTGGTGAAAATACCATCGGTGACTTGATTAACCGGGCCACCAGTGATGTTGACAATATCCGCCGCTTGTTGGGGTTTGCGGTGTTGAGTATTGCTAACACACTGTTTGCCTACGTTTTGACGATTCCGGCCATGCTAAGTATCAGTGTCCAGCTAACCCTGGTTTCCCTGGCGATTTATCCGGTGATGCTGGTGCTGGTAAGGCTTTTTAGTGAGCGACTGCGCCAACAGCAGCTGACGGTGCAGCAATCACTCTCCGATCTCAGCACCCTCATTCAAGAAGATATGAGCGGTATGGCCCTGGTTAAAATCTATGCCCAAGAAAACAACGAGCAGCAGGCGTTTTCTAACCAAAATCGGATGGTTTTAGACGCTAATCTGGCCCTGGCTAAAACCCGTAATACGTTGTTTCCGCTGTTGGGCGGCCTGGCGAGTCTGAGTTTGGCGATTATTTTAGCGGTGGGGTCCCGTGCGATCGCAGCGGGCACCCTGTCTGAGGGCAACTTCATTTCCCTGATCTTGTATGTGGGTAATCTGGTGTTTCCCACCGCGTTACTAGGCTTCACAATTACCGCCTACCAGCGCGGCGAAGTCAGCGTCGATCGGATCGAGAGTATTTTCAGCGCCCAGCCTAAGATCTTTACCCAGCCAGCGGCGGTGGATCTGACCCAGAGGCCCGTCGCTGGCCGACTGGTGGCCCAGCATTTAAGCTACACCTACCCTGGCAGCAATCTCCCCGCCCTGGATGACGTGAGTTTTACCGTTGAGCCCGGTCAAACCGTCGCTGTGGTGGGTCCCATCGGTGCTGGCAAATCGACCCTGGCCAAAGCCCTGCCTCGCCTGCTCGATATTCCCACTCAGCAGCTCTTTATTGACGGGCACGATGTCACCCAAATCACCCTAACCAGCCTGCGGCGGGTGATTGCGTTTGTGCCCCAAGACAGTTTTCTGTTTAGCACCAAAATCAAAAATAATATCCGCTACGGCGACCCCCTGGCCGAAGCGCCCGAAGTCCAGGCGGCGGCTAAGCTGTCCCAAATTCGCGAAGAAATCCTCAAGTTTCCCCAGCAGTACGACACCCTGGTGGGAGAGCGCGGCATCACCCTCTCCGGAGGCCAGCGCCAGCGGACCGCCTTGGCCCGTGCCCTGCTGGTCGATGCTCAGATCTTGGTGCTCGATGATGCCCTCTCCAGCGTCGATAACCAGACGGCAACGCTGATTTTGGAAAATCTCTCCCAAGGCACCCAGCGCAAGACGGTGATTTTCATTACCCACCAGATGTCGGCGGCGGCTAATGCAGACCGCATTTTAGTGATGGATAAGGGTCGCATTGCCCAGGCCGGTAACCACCTAGACCTGCTCAGTCGGCCTGGTTTATATAGAACCCTCTGGAATCAACATAAACTTAAGGAAGTGCTGCAATAGAGTAATTATGGTGGAGAGATAGGGCGATGGGGAGACACGGAGACACGGGGATGGACTTCGACGTGGGCGCTCGGTTCGGCTTAGCTCACTGTCGAAGCCAGTCGAACGAAAGATGCAGGAGCTTCATTAAGGAGCGCTCCCCGCGTCCTCCCCTCTCCGCGTCAATCTTCCGAACCAAAATTTCAAGCGTGACGGAGTACCAGGGATATTAGGCTCGAGCAGCGCTTTAGCAGTCATTTCACTCAGTCGGCTCGAAACGCTGCCATGGCCTGAATCAGATGGTCAAAATAAGGCGCTAACACCGATTCCTCGACCTCAACGCGCTTTAGACTGGCTGTTTTGAGCCCCTCTAGCCCGGCCACCATCGCATCTAAAGGTACCTTAAGCTCCTGGTATAGCTGCTCCATATATCCCAGCCCGACGGCGCTGGTGTAGTCGGTGCGCCCTGCTGCAATGCCATAGGTGATGCAGCGCAAAAAGTGCCAAAAATCTCGCCAGCAGGCTTTGGCCCTGATTTCTGGATATAGTCCACCGCCAGGTTCGGTAATCCCTGGGAACTGGTCTAAGACCTGACCTCGGGCCTCATCGACAATCTCGGTGGCCAGATCGCGCAGCGTCCGCGCCAGGGCCATTGACGGCCCGCTTGGCAGCATCTGTAAATCCTCGTCGGTGAGATAGCGCCCTGCCTCGTCGGCGGTCTGCCAGTGCTCAATTAGGTCGGTGCTGTATTGGGTTTGCCAGCCTTCAAAGCTAACAATGCGGGCTTTGGCAATCAGTTCTTGAACTTTTGGGCTGAGTTGAGTCATGGGTCATGGGGAAAGGGGAAAGGGGAAAGGGGAAAGGGGAAAGGGGAAAGGGGAATTTCATTTCCTCCGTCCTCCGTCTTCCATCCTCCGTTCTTGGATAGGTTATGTGCCAAGTTTAGCCATGAGTTGTTGAATGACTGGCTCGACAATGGCCTGGACTTCCATGTCGGCATCGCGCTCTAGGGGCTCCAAGGCTGCGATCGCATCCGGATTTCCCAGATCTCCCAGGGCCTGAGCCGCCGCTTTGCGCATCCCCGGATCGCCGTCTTTTAAGCAAGCAATCAGGGGTTGATAGGCCCCGTCATATTGCAACTTGCCCAGGGATTGGGCGGCGGCCATTCGCACCTCTAAATCAGAATCATTCAAGGCTTCTGTGAGCAGTCTAAACTCAGTGTGATCGTCGTTGGCGATCGCTTTTTTGGCAATTTCGCCAATTGCAGCCAGGCGAACTTTTGCAGACGAATGGTTAATGGACAAGTCAGATGGCTCCGAAGATGAGGGAGGGTGCTCATTGCAGCCAGTCTCTGGTGTCTCAGACATGATTTATGATCTTTCCAGCAAGTAATAGTCTCTATCCTACCTATGAATATCCGTGAAATTGAGGATGCCTTGAGTAACAAAGATTTTCAGTATCGCCTCAAGGCCATTGTCGCTCTCAGAGACTATGAGGCGGATACGGCTGTGCCGTTGCTGGTCAATACGATGCAAGATCCTCAGTTTTTGGTGCGCTCCTTTGTGGCCATGGGTTTGGGCACAAAGCGAAATGATGACTCCTTTGCGGCCTTGCTGGAGATGATCAAGTGCGATCGCGACGCCAACGTCCAAGCAGAAGCCTCCAACTCCCTGGCCAAATTTGGTCAAGCAGCTGTCTCCCCCCTGGTGTTGACCTTTCATCAAAACAAAAACTGGCTGGTGCGTCGCAGCATCCTCGCTGCCATGCCCGATTTAGACGCCCCCGACGCCCTGCTCGAAATTTGCCTCGAAGCCCTCAAAGACGAAGACGGAACCGTCGTCGAAGCCGCCATTGACACCTTGAGCGCCCTGGCTCAACCCCCCCAGCAAACCATCGCCCTGCAGACCTTACTTGATTTCGCCCAAGACCCCACCTGGAATATTCGCATGCATGTCGCCTATGCCCTCAAGCGATTTGATCACCCCGATGCCAAGCAAGCCTTACAGCAGTTGCGCCAGGACGAGCACCATCGGGTGGTGGCGGCGGCGCTAGAAGAGCTGTTGCCGGAGTAAGGCGATCAAAATCACCCAATCGCGTCCAATTTGTTACAGAACTTAACCTTGAATGTGTCATGATCTGATCACAGTCTGATTGTTATAACTATTGGACCCATCAATATCAGAATGCTGCCGAGCTTGGAGCGTCTATGACAGAACTCACTAACCCACCGGGACAAATGACCTGGCGACCTGAAGGATCTACAGAGACGATTCTGCACTTACGCCGTAACGCCTCTGACCCCTGGCAGCACTACAGCCAGTTTCCAGAATATGCCCTGCCTGACCCCCCCGAGTTCTCAGACGGGTACGCCACCTTCATGGCTCTGCTCAAACAAAACTGGGAAGTTATCCCCGTTTAGTTGTGCTTCGTTTAATTGGGCTTGCCGGTTTAGTCGGGCGCTGAGTAACGACGTTGCTGGCGGTAAGGAAATTTGCTAAGATCTATGTAAACAAATATAACTTTCTTTCTAAATAGCTTGACTTAAATTTGTCTTTATAATCTCGGGCTTGCTCCGCTAGTATCATTTGTCTCTAGTGCATCGCAAGCCATTTGCATCATTACAAGGGAGCCGCGCCATGACCACTCATCTGCTTGCTAATCATCGGACTCAGGGCTCTGTGCCTAAAGCGCTGCGCATTGGCATTGTAGGCGCAGGCACCTCGGGGATTTATCTGACCAGTTTGCTCGAGCGACAGGGCCATGATGTGACTTTGTTTGAGCAGTCTGACCAACCCAAGGCCGAGGGCTGTGGCATCATGCTGGTCTCGGCTGGGATGCAGGCTTTATTCGCGGGCAACCCCAAAGCCTGCGATGCCCTGATGAGAGCCGGTGCCCCGGCAAAATCCTTCGAATTTCGCAGCATGAAAGACAAGGTAGTGAACGTTCATATTGCTAGCTACGAAGACAATAATGAACTCACCGGTATGTTGATTCATCGGGGGGCCATCCTTAAGACATTGCTCGACTATTTGCCCGAAGACTGTTTGCAAACCAATGCAAAGCTACAA
>JBCCRZ010000096.1:0-13264 GCA_039200855.1 Cyanobacteria bacterium P01_D01_bin.44
GACCCATCCCGAACTCAGATGTGAAACGTACCTGCGGCGAAGATAGTGAGGGGGTAGCCCCTTGTCAAAATAGCTCGGTGCCAGGGTTTTTATCTAATCAGCGCGCGCTTTTCACCTCGGAAGGCGCGCGCTGGTCTTGTTGGGTATTTTATCAGGGTCGGCAATCGCTAAGATTCTGTGATCTAAACGGCTTTTAGAGACGACAGGGTTTTATTCTGGTAAAAAGCGCGTGTAAGATTTCTGAAGTGTAATGCATAATTTCCTGCCGACTGCTTATTTTGAGGGGAAGTTTGTCCCGTTTTGGGAGGCGAATATTTCGATCGCGACCCATGCGCTTCACTATGGTACGGGTGCATTTGGGGGTCTACGCGGGATTCCTAATCCTCAGAATCCTAACCAGATTTTGCTGTTTCGCTTAGATCGACATTGTCAGCGCTTGAGCAAGAGTGCGCGACTCTTAAATTTTGAGTTGGCAGCGGATAAAATCCAGGGTGTGATCGTTGATTTTGTTAAAAAGAACGCACCGGCAGTTTCGTTCTATATTCGACCTTTTGTGTATACCTCTGACTTGGGGATCGCGCCTCGATTGCATAAGGTTAGTAAGGACTTTTTTGTCTATGGTTTAGAGCTGGGAGACTATCTCTCACCAGAGGGGGTGAGCTGCCGGATCAGCTCCTGGTATCGTCAGGAGGATAGGAGTTTGCCGCTGCGTGGGAAAATTAGTGGTGCTTATATTACGTCTTCGTTGGCGAAAACAGAGGCGGTAGAGTCTGGCTTTGATGAAGCTATTTTAATGAACTCCCAGGGCAAGGTGAGTGAAGCCTCGGGGATGAATATTTTCTTGGTGCGCGATGGCAAGCTAATCACTCCTGGCTATGAGCAAGATATTTTAGAGGGCATTACTCGCGATAGCGTGATGACGATTGCCAAAGATTTGGGGATCGAGGTGATTGAGCGACCGATTGATAAGTCGGAATTACTCATTGCAGACGAGGTTTTCTTGAGTGGCACGGCGGCGAAGGTGACGCCGGTGCGGCAGATTGAGAGTTATCACTGTTCGACTCATCGGCCTGTGACTGATCGAATACGAGATAAGCTGAGCGCCATCACTGAAGATCGTGATCCGGACTATCAGGATTGGGTCTTTAGGGTAGATATTCCATGAGCTTGCCGACGATTACGCCAGACCGAGTTGAGCTTGAGCCAGGAGATGAAATGATTCTGCGCTACTCATTTATCTATATGAGGGTTCCCGTTATCAGATATCTGATGTAAGTGCTCAGTTTCCTGAGATAGATGTGAAACAATTGCTGCCGCGATATGTTAATCGGAGTTGGCAAGTTGGCTCAAGCGTGTCTCTGCGCGAGTTTGAGAAGACTATTCTGTAATATTGTCGACTAAACGCATGCTGTTTAGATGCCCGGTTTCCTGGCATGATCCAGTCAGTTTCTTGAAGCTTAGACAAGAAGTCGGGGATCTAGGTCATTTCGATGCTGGGCAGCTACTTTGACAGTTTGCCAGATGTCTTCGGTGTGGCGGTAGATGCTGAGGGCGATGAGTGCATCTTTGGCATCTGTTAATTTGCCTTTCTCAATCAGCCCGGTTAGAAACTGGATGGCTTCATCGGTGCGGAGGGTAGCGATCGCAAGTAAGAAACTCTGCTTCAGCTCTGATTCTCGCGTCTGTTGCCAAACCCGCTTAATCACTTTGAAGGCTTCTGCAACACGAGCTTCACCCAGGGCGATTGCAGCGAGTTCACAAATGGTGGGTTCGGATGATTCTAAAAACTTGGCAACCAGGGGAAAGGACTGCTGTGGAGCAAGCTGTAGCAGGGCAATAAAGCACTCTGAGAGTACCTGAGGTTCTAGATCGCCCAGGTGTAATTTTAACCGTAGGAGGGGAATGCCTTGGGGATTTTCGCTGTAGGCAATAGCTCGAGCTGCGCCAATGCGGGCTTCTATTTCAGGATCGGCCAGCAGGTCGGCTAACTCAGGCATGATCTCGCGATAGTTGACGCGCACCAGGCCCAGGGCGCAGATGGCCCTGACACCAGGGGCTGTATCAACTGATTTACCCCATACGGGTTCCATTTGGATATGGTGAATGCCGGAGAGAAACAGCTCGGTCTCGGGATATTCAAGCTGATAAAGGGTGTTGGCGATGGCTTTTTTGGCAATGCAGTTGGGATCGGTGGTGGCTCCTTTGGTGAGCATGCGCTCAAATTGGGTGGCGAGTTCGGGGATGAGCTGGGTGAGGTGATGGTTGAGGACGAGTTTGGCGACTTGCGCGATCGCAACCGACTGCCGACTGGTGAGGGCCTGCTGAAGGGTGGCGATGGCCTCCTCCGTTGGTGGGCTGAGCTGATCGCGTATAGCTTTGATGCTAGCCTGAACCGTTTCTAATTTTCGAGACCTAGCCATCAGTCATTACCGAAGCACTGCCTCAATATTAGTATATATGTTCTTTTTGTGGCTACTCTAGTTTCCTTTGGTATGCCCTTCGAGATAGGTTTACTTACTTTTACGATTGTCAGCGGCAGTGTAATTTCAGCTTAGCGTCTATCCGGTTTCTCAGGGCTGAATCAGAAAAGCTACGAAAAACTTTCTGAAGCATACGCATTATCGCTGATTTTCCCAGGCGGCTCTAACCAGGCTGATTTCATTGTAGTCAAAGGTTTCGCCGAGTTCGTCGCGGATCGTGCGTAGGGAGTGGTGCCCGACTTTCTGGATGGCGGCGAAGATGGGGACTTGTCGCTCGGGGGAGACCAGTTGGTCGAGATCGATCTCTTGCCCGTGCTCGATCAGCGAGGCGAAGTGGTTGATGATAGTGCTGAGACGGAGACCGCGTTCAATGGCGACTTCTGAGGCTGAGAGGCCCTGCTGGTAGAGTTTGTAGGTTGTTAGGTGGGTGTCGGCAAGGTCGTTGGATGAAGCGCTTGGCGGGGGCAAGGTCTCATCTTCGCTGCTGTCGGATTCGAGATTGTGGGCCTGACAAAATTTGGCAATCTCACTCGTAAAAGTCTCACCGTACTGGTCTAATTTGCGCTTGCCAACGCCGGAAATTTGAGCAAAAGTGCTGAGGCTAACCGGTCGCTGCTGGGCCATTTGTCGAAGGCTGGCGTCAGAAAAAACAATGTAAGGGGGGACAAACTGTTCGTCAGCAAGCTGTTTACGTAGGGCGCGAAGTTGGCCCAACAATAAAGTCTCATCTGGGGTGAGTTGGCCTTCTCCAGTCTTGCGCTCGGTGGTGGGTTTTTGCGCAATGTGGATATGAACTGGGATTTGTTTTTTGAGGACCTGCCAGCTACCGGCGTTTAACTTGAGGACAGAATAGCCGTCGGTGGTTTCTTCGAGTAGCTCCTGATGTAAGAGAGAACGGCAGAGGGCTCGCCATTCATCCATGCTGCGGTCTTTGCCGATGCCATAGGTGGAGAGCTGATCGTGCCCGAGTTCAACAATCCGTTTCTTGCGGGAGCCCCGGAGCACATCAATGATATGGGTCATGCCAAAACGCTCACGGCAGCGGGCGACGCAGGAGAGAAACTTTTGGGCTTCGATGGTCCAGTCTTCGACTGGCGGCGGGTTTAGACAGTTGTCGCAGTTACCGCAGTTGCCGTCGAACGGCTCTCCGAAATAGTTGAGCTGGATTTTGCGACGGCAGATGGCACTCTCGGTGTAGTTGATGATTTGGCGGAGCTGTTGCTGGGCAATGCGCTGTTCGTGCTCGTCGGGTTTTTGGTTGATCAGGTAGTTGACGGTGGCAACATCGGCATAGCCAAAGAAAATGGTGCAGTTGGCGGGGTCGCCGTCGCGTCCGGCTCGACCGGCTTCCTGGTAGTAGCTTTCGAGGTTGCGGGGCAGGTCGTAGTGGATGACGAAGCGCACGTCGGGTTTGTTGATGCCCATGCCAAAGGCGACGGTGGCGACCATAACGCGCACGTCATCCCGAATAAAGCGTTCTTGGTTTTCTTTGCGATCGCGATCGCTTAACCCAGCGTGGTAAGGCAGTGCCGTAATCCCATCCTGCTGGAGGCGAAAGGCGACTTCATCCACGCGCTTGCGGCTGAGGCAGTAGATAATACCAGAGCCGTCCTGCTGCTGTTTGACGAGGGAGAGCAACTGGTTATAAGCCTGTTTGGGCTTGGGTTTGACTTCGTAGTAGAGGTTTTGGCGATTAAAACCGGAAATGAAAATTTGAGGGTCTTGAAGCTGCAACTGCTGGACGATATCCTGCCGGACGCGCTCGGTGGCGGTGGCGGTCAGGGCGATCAGGGGCACCTGGGGCAGCTGCTGCTTGAGCCGATGGAGTTGCCGATATTCGGGACGAAAGTCGTGGCCCCATTCTGAGACACAGTGGGCCTCGTCGATGGCAAAGGTACTGATGCCAACGGTCTGCTGTAGGCGCTCAAGGGTGGGCCAGAAGCTTGGGTTGAGTAAGCGCTCGGGGGCGACGTAGAGCAGCTTAATATCGCCGTTGAGGAGCTGCTGTTCGCGCGATCGCAGCTCCTCAAAAGATAAACTGCTATTCAAAAAGGTGGCGGCGATGCCATTATCCTGAAGCGCCTGCACCTGATCCTGCATCAGGGCGATCAGCGGTGAAACGACGATGGTGACCCCAATTTTTAGTAAAGCTGGTAGCTGATAGCACAGCGATTTTCCCCCGCCCGTCGGCATTACAACCAGGGTATCCCGATTTTTGAGCACCTGCTCAATGACGCTCCGCTGGTCGTGGCGAAACGTGTCGTAGCCAAAGAAATGTTTGAGCGCCTTCTCTAACGAAGGGAAGGTGTTAACGGAGTCAGCAACCAACGATGTCATTTGAACTAGCTGTTAGAGTCATCACAGTTTACTAAGGTAAGGCTTGCCAGGTG
Organism: Cyanobacteria bacterium P01_D01_bin.44; assembly: GCA_039200855.1. GTDB lineage: Bacteria > Cyanobacteriota > Cyanobacteriia > Phormidesmidales > Phormidesmidaceae > SIO4C1. Next base: position 4,871 of record JBCCRZ010000096.1, read on the forward strand.
CCTGCAAAGATAAAAAAAGCCTGATCGATCAGGCGTGGATGATGAAACCCTAGCCACAGCCAGACCTGTCGTTTTCCCGTAGGAAAACTTAGGTAACTGGATGGGTTTAAGTTCGCCACAATCAGACAGATAAAGCCCTGTGGCCGTAACCTCAATAATGTGCTCAAACCTTGCTAAAGAGTGCAGCCGCTCTGTCGCCAAAATTTAAAATCGTTCATGTAGTTTAACGATTGGGTACAGGCAACAAAATCAGCAGGATATTTCGATAGATGTCCCGATAGATAAGCTGATTTCCCATTTAAGAGGAGATCTAATGCCCATGTTTTTGTAAACGAATGTAAACAAAATGCTGTCATGACAGCTTTCTGTCTTGACAGCATCTGATCGGGCCGTTAATGTTACCAACATACCCGGGTAACTCTATTCAAGGTTGATATGCAAGATAAGCACAAGGTCACGTTGTACCTCCCAAATGACCTGCACCGTCAGTTAAAGATTCGTTCGGCGGTTGATGGCGAAGCGATGTCTGCGCTGGCTGAACGGGCGATAAATTTTTACCTGAGTAACTCTGAGGTCGTTGATAGTGTTGAGGGTCATGGTCAGGCCCATCGGGTATATGCTTGTCCACAGTGCTCAACTTCGGTTGTGCTGAGTGATGGTGAGCTGTCTCCGGTTAGCTCCCACAGTAGCGTCCGTGGCGAGTCTTTGACATTGGAGGAGCTGTCCGATTTAGTTTCTGATCCGGTGCACTCTGGTGAGGGTGAACTGGTGCCTTGTTAGGGCTATGTTCCTACCGAGGTGATGTGTTAGTTCACTACCGTAAACCGCTGTTTGACTTCCAGACTTTAACCCTGACCGTCCTGATGAGGTCGATTCTATGAAAGAAGAGCTAAGCGTATTAGTTCAGGCTCAGTATCCGCTCATTTATCTGGTGACGTTCGAAGAAGAACGCGCTGAGCAAACTATCGCGACGATTGCTCAACAGAAGCCTCATCGTCGCATGTATACCTGGACGGTCACCCATGGGATTGTTGAGTACGGTCAGCCCCGCAATACTCAGCACAACAATACAGTCTCTCCGGAGGCTGCGATTGATTGGGCTATCCGGCAGCGAGAGGCGGGGATGTATGTCTTCAAAGATTTGCATCCTTTCTTGGACTCACCTGCGGTAACGCGTTGCTTGAGAGATGCGATTTCCAGCTTTAAAGGCACGCAGAAAACGATTGTGCTGATGTCTCCAGTACAAGAGATTCCGATTGAGCTCGAGAAGGAAGTAGTGGTGCTGGATTTCACGCTGCCCAATATGGGTGAGCTTAATCAGGTTCTGTCTGCTGAGCTAGAGCGCTCTCGCGCCACCACAATTACGACGGAGTCCCGTGAGAAGCTTCTGAAGGCAGCCCTGGGGCTCACCCGTGACGAGGCTGAGAAGGTTTATCGCAAGGCGCGGGTAGTCTCTGGGAGCTTAACGGAGTCTGAGGTCGATATTGTGCTGTCTGAAAAGAAGCAGCTGATTCGGCGAAACGGTATTTTAGAGTATATCGAAGAGGACGAAACCCTGGACTCAGTGGGTGGCCTGGAGGAACTCAAGCACTGGTTGCGGCAGCGCTCAGATGCCTTTACTGAGCGGGCTCGTGAGTACGGGTTGCCCCAACCGAAAGGGATGCTAATTTTGGGCGTACCGGGCTGTGGCAAGTCGCTGATTGCGAAAACAACGTCGCGTCTTTGGGGATTACCCCTGCTGCGGTTGGACATTGGCCGAGTCTATGATGGCTCGATGGTGGGGCGCTCTGAAGCAAATCTACGAAACGCGCTCAAGACGGCGGAGTCAATTTCTCCGACTATTCTCTTTATTGATGAGATTGATAAGGCGTTTGCGGGCAGTGCGGGGTCGGCGGATTCTGACGGGGGTACCTCCAGTCGTATCTTTGGTAGCTTTTTGACCTGGATGCAAGAGAAAAACTCACCGGTATTTGTAATGGCCACCGCCAACCGGGTAGAGCGTTTGCCCAGTGAGTTTTTGCGTAAAGGCCGCTTTGACGAGATTTTCTTCGTTGATTTGCCCAATGCCGAAGAGCGCAAAGAGATTTTCAAAATTCACCTGACTAAACGCCGTCGTGATGTTTCACGGTTCGATTTTGATCAGCTGACCAAGGTTTGTGAAGGTTTTTCGGGGGCAGAGATCGAGCAGGGGCTGATTTCTGCCATGTATGAAGCATTTGCCCAAGGGCGCGAATTTAATCAGCTAGACATTATTGCTGCAATTCGGGCCACATTGCCGCTGTCGAAGACGATGAACGAGCAGGTGACAGCGCTGCGAGATTGGGCACGTCAGCGGGCCAGGCCCGCCGCTTCGTCCGTTGCTGAGTACCAGCGGATGGAGTTTTGACCCAGGCTTTCTTCTGTGCGATCTCAGTGATTGCCCAGAAGGGGGGCTAGCCGATGGCTAGCAGTTACTCAAAGTCTATAGCCTTAGGGCTTTTGGACTAATCTCTGTATCTAACCTCGTTGTCTCTCAATTTCTCTACTGGAGGAAACAAAAAATGTCTCACTTTAGCACACTGCGCACTAAGATTACAGATGCTGAAATCTTGACTGCTTCCTTGCGTGATCTGGGGATCACCGTTAAAGACGAAGCAGATGTACGTGGTTACAACGGCCAGCGTGTTCGCGCTGACATCGTTGCTGTTCTAGAAGGCGAATATGACCTCGGCTGGTCTCGCAATGCTGATGGTTCTTTTGATTTGATTGCTGATCTATGGGGTGTGGCTAAGAAGCACAACCAGACCGAGCTAATCAACTCCATCAACCAGAAGTATGCCGTTAATAAGACCTTGGCTGAGGTGAAGCGCCCTGGGTTGCAAAACGCCAACGTGAAGTTGGTGCTGCAGTAATTTCCCAATCGCGTTCCCGCACATTGTGTAGGCTGGCCATTGTGCCAGCCTTTTTTCATGCCTTTTTTTAGTATCAGGCCAGGGCTATCGCCGCAAAGCTTGAGGCGGTGGCTCTCTAAACGGCATGGATACAAAACGGCATGGATACAGCGGCATCTGTGTGTATCTTAAGCAATGTGGCTACAGTAATCTTGGTGAGTTAAATCAGAGATAAGAGAAAATGAAACGGACACCTTTCCCACTGCTGAGATGAAAGCGCTAACGGTTGATCAAAATGAATCGATTTGTCGATTGATGATGGCGGCGGGGCAGCAAGCGCGACGTTTAAGGCATCAAACCTTTGAAATATATGAAAAGGGCGTAGAGGACTATGTCACCAGTGTCGATCAGATGCTGGATCGGCAGCTATCCGCTGGGATTGCTGAGCTTTTTCCCCGCGATGGCATCATCACCGAAGAAAATGAAAATTCTCGCGGTGAGTTTCACAATGCTCGCCAGCGGCTATGGCTGATTGATCCCATTGACGGCACTGCCGAATTTATTAACCAGGGTGATGGTTATGCCGTCATGATGGGGGTGCTCGAAAATTATCATCCCCAGGCTGGTTGGGTATACGCACCAGCTCGAGAATGTCTGTATTGGGGGGGGCCGGATTGGGGATTATTTTGGGCTCAAAAGGATCATAAGCCTCAATCGTTGTGGGCTCAAGCTCCCCCACCCCCGTCTGCTCATGATTGCCCTATTCTTTTGGGGCATCGGGATCAACGGCGCTTTGGGGATGCGATCGCGATCCATTTGCCGATGGCCCAATGTTATTCTTTTGGCAGTTTTGGTCTTAAAGTCTTAGAAGTGATTCAAGGTAAGGCTGGCCTATACATATATCTCAATCGACGCGTTAAGCTTTGGGATACGACTGGCCCAATTGCGCTGGCCTTGGCCGCAGGGTTGGTATGCTGTGATTTAGAAGGGCGACCCCTCTCGTTTTCACCCGAAGCGATTGAGGGGGATACGCTGATCCATCAGCAAGCGGTTCTGATAGGATGGCCTCACTATGTTGAAAAACTAATGCCGTTGATTAGGCGTGCAGTGAATGATGTACTTCTAAATCAAATCTAATCCATTGAGCCATCAAGATTTAGTCATTAGTGGTATTGGTTAAGTGATATTTATGACATTGAGATATTTACGTTGGGGCAGAATTTAACAAGGTTTCCTGCAAAATTTTTAGTTCGCTTAATCAAAAGCTTAAGGTGAAAGAGCTATTAAAGGGCATTTCCCAGGAAGCAGATGGGTAGACTGAGTGATATGAACTGATATAAACAAGGTTCCTAGTACTGAGTCTAGACAGGTAACGTTTCTAGACTTATGCTCTGTGATTTCATCAGGGCTGCTCTAAAGATATTCTTTCGCTAGTAGGCATCAAACCGCAATGTCCACATCCACCCTGAAAATTTCCATGCAGCCTGAGTTGTTTAGCGAACTATTTCCGCTATTTAATGCCGCCAATCCGGAGATGTTAGAGCGGCTGCTGTCGGTTTCGACTAAGCATGAGTATCCAGCTGGGCGGACCGTACTGATGGAGGATTCTTGGGGAAATGCAGTTTATTTTATTGCGTCTGGTTGGGTTAAGGTCCGCCGTCAGGTGGGGGATGGCTATGTGACCCTGGCGGTCCTGGGCAAGGGGGATTTCTTCGGAGAGATGGCTATTTTAGATGAGTCACCCCGCTCAACTGATGTGGCAGCCCTGTCGTCGGTTAAATTGATTAGCGTGCCGGCTAATCATTTTATTGAAACTTTGTTCAGAGATTCGCAGCTGCATCACCGGATGCTGCAGCTGATGGTGCAGCGACTGCGCCAGACAAATCTGCGGTTTCAGCTACGGCATCGCCCGCCGGCTGTGAAGCTGGCAAATACTTTGACGGCCCTGGCGGTCGCCTATGGTGACTCTAAAGCTGACGGGGTTCAGATTTTCAATATCCCCGCTGAAGACCTGGCTGCGGTGGCGGATATCTCTAAGGATGAGGTCATCAAAATTATGGAAAAGTTGGGGGAGAAAAACTGGATTGAGATTGCTCCCGCGACCCAAACTATCAGAATGCCGGGTATTAAGCATCTGAAGCAGCTGGCGCAAAAGCTTTAGTTACAAACCATTACTGAATCCTTGAAAAATTTGGTACGCTTTGACCTTCTTGCCTGTAACCCTGGCATAAGTAAGTCATCGGTACGCAGGGAAGCTTTATGGTTATGCAGCCGCCTCCGTCTATTTCGCCTCGGCAAATGAATCTATTGCGCATTGTGCTGGCGCTGGCCTGGGCTGATGGCAACCTGGCGAAGGAAGAAGTTGATGTGATGTTGTCTAGCTTTAGCCGTGTGTTCGCCGCGACGGCTGAGCGGCAGCAGCACCTTGAGCAAGAACTCAAGGGCTATTTGGTTCAAGATATTCCACTGGCAGAGCTGGTGCCCAGGCTACAGACGCAACCGGAGAAGGAATTTGTGTTGCGGCTAAGCTATGAAGTTATTAGCTCAAGTGCGCGCACACCAGATGAGGCCCCCATCAATCAGGAAGAGAGCGAGGTCTATCAGCAGCTGGTGGCGCTACTCGGCTTGTCGCCTGAGACAGTGCAACGGGTTGAAGCTGAAGCTCAGACTGCGTTGAATGTGAGAGGGCAAAACGTGATTGATTTGCTGGTCTATCAGCTGCGGGATTATCTGGGTGCTTAATTAATACTGGGTGAGTGCGCTGTGCTGGTGCAGTATATCCTAAGCACTCATTTCTAACATTCGTTGGATAGGGACCAGGGCTGCCTGCTGGATGTCCTTAGCCAGGGTGATTTCTGGTGTGCGGTTTTTCATGGACAGATAAAGTTTTTCTAGCGTGTTGAGGCGCATGTGGGGGCACTCGTTGCAGTTGCAGTTATTGGCAATCGGGGGCGCTGGGATGAAAAGCTTTTGAGGAACTTGCTTTTCCATTTGATGGATGATGCCGGGCTCGGTGGCGACGATAAACTGATTGGTCTCGCTTTGCTGGACGTAGTTTAACAGGGCGGTGGTGGAGCCGATAAAGCTAGCGTGCTGTAGCACTGGGGGCTCGCACTCCGGGTGGGCAATGATTTCGGAATCGGGGTGCTCCATTTTGAGCTGGAGGATTTTTTTCTCAGAGAAGGTTTCGTGGACGATACAGCTGCCCTGCCAGAGCAACAGATCGCGTCCGGTTTGGTTGGCGACGTAGCGGCCCAGGTTGCGATCAGGGGCAAAGATGATGGGTTGCTCAGCTGGAATTTGCTCAATGATTTTGACCGCGTTGGAGCTGGTGCAAATAATGTCGCTCATTGCCTTGATTTCGGCGGTGCAGTTGATATAAGAGACGACAATGTGGTCAGGGTGCGCCGCTTTGAACTTGGTAAATTCAGCGGGGGGGCAGCTGTCAGCTAGGGAGCACCCTGCATCGAGGTCGGGCAGTAAGACCAGCTTATGAGGATTCAGAATTTTGGCGGTTTCTGCCATAAAGTGAACCCCGGCGAAGACGATGACATCGGCATCGGTGGCGGCGGCTTTTTGGGAGAGCCCCAGGGAATCACCAATGTAGTCGGCGACATCTTGGATATCGGGCTCTTGATAGTAATGGGCCAAAACAATGGCATTGAGGTCTTTTTTGAGTGTTTCGATCGCTTCAAAAAGGTCTTTGGGCAACCCTGATGTTTGAGTCGGTGCAGCTGCTGTTGCAAACATGTGAAATCCCCTCTTTCAATTGCTTGTACCATTTCCTGGATTTTTATTATAGTCATTTTTACCAAAAATGTCAGGGGGTAATGAGTGGTGGGTAGAGGGTAGAGGGTGGTGGAAAGGGCAAAGGATGGAGGTCGGAAGGTGGAGGATGGAAAGGGGCGTAGGGCGGGCTTCGGATGGCCTGGATTCTTGTGGTTAGGGATGCCTGTAAGCCCACCCTTCTTCCCGGATTCGCAATGGGGCAAGGCCGTGAGGGGATTTTTTACAGTTCAATGCCGAGTTTTTGGCAGGTCGCGTTTATAGCTGTTATCCAACCATCGGGGGCAGACGTGGGGGCGATTTGCCAGTTGTCTTCGGTGAGCTTGGGATGGGGGCCGTTGGGACTAGGGATAACGATGGGGATATCCACACTCCTCAGCATGGTCAGGGATGTGGGGGAATGGCCTAAACCGACTGTGGTGAAACTTTCGCTAGCGGGCAGGGTGTTTTGGTACAGGGTGGTTAGCTGCGCGATCGCATCTTCGGTACTGGCGTCTGGTCCAATCAGGTAGGAGAAGGGCTCATCGAGCACGACTTGAAAGCCGACGGCTTCGACGGCTTTAACGAGGGCTTGGAGTTCAACGCCTTTGGGGGTAATGAAGGGTTCGCTAAATTCGCAGGCTTTGGCTTGTTGGGCAGCGGTCTCAGAGAGGTCTGTGCGTTTTTGGAGTCGCTCAATGGTGAGGTCGCCAAAGCCAAGCAGTGAGTAATGTAGGGTATTGGCAATCACCCTAAGGCCAGCGCGGGTTTGGACATAGGGACAGCCTAAGTCGATGACATAGTAATCACCGTCGAGTTCACCAGGTGGGTTTTGAAATGGGGTGTCTCGAGGGATGAAAATACCGCTACCGTTTTCGGTGATAAAGGGGGTGGTGAGGCCAAGGACGAGTCGTCGGGTTTCGACCTCGGCGCGGGTTTTGCGGGTGACGGGAATGACAGGAATGTTCAGCGCACTGAGCTTTTGGAGCGTGGCGATGGCGGTATTGTCTGGTTCGGCCTTAAACAGCGTGCCGTCTAAATCGGTGAAAATAATCAAGTGAGTCATAGATTAAGTAAGGAGAGATGGGGGAGATGAGGAGAGATGGGGGAGATGAGGAGGATGGGGGAGATGAAAATTAAGTCTTATCTGAGCAGGATTGAATGATGACAGGCTGACCCTATTTGATTAAACCCCGTAAGGGTTAGTGCTGTTAAGTCATGGGAAAATGGACGGAGCTTCGGAATGGCTATGCTTGGGAGTGACTATGGAGGAGCTGCGGATTGCGGCGATTGGAGATGTCCACGGCCAGTGGGAGGCGGAGGATGCGATCGCACTCCAACACCTGGGGGTAGACCTGGCCCTATTTGTGGGCGACTTTGGCAACGAAGCGGTGGATGTGGTGCAAAAGATTGCGGCGGTGCCGCTACACAAGGCTGTGATTTTAGGGAACCACGATGCTTGGTATAGCGCCTCGGAGAAAGGGCGAAAGCGCTGCCCTTACGATCGCTCAAAGGAAGACCGGGTGGCCCAGCAGCTAGCGCTATTGGGGGAGAGCCATGTCGGGTTTGGCAAGTTAGAGTTGCCTGGGGCAGAGGTCACCGTGGTGGGGGCGCGTCCCTACAGCTGGGGCGGTCCCCACTGGCGCAATGCCCAGTTTTACTTAGATCGGTGTGATGTGAGTGGGTTTGAGTCCTCTACCCAGCGCATCATGACAGCGGTGGAGGCGGCTGAGCAAGACACGATAATTTTTTTAGGTCA
>JBCCRZ010000097.1:0-13263 GCA_039200855.1 Cyanobacteria bacterium P01_D01_bin.44
AAACAGGCTGGAGAATGAGGGGTTGGGTTCTTGCATAGGTGATAGTGGGCAGTGCCCACCCTACATACTTGACGAAAAAATGCCGCTTTTTCAGAGATTCATCTCAGAATTGATTTGCGTATTATCCCGCTAAGTGGTATAGTGGTATAGTGGCAATACGAAGTTTTCGCAACAAAGCAACAGAAGATATTAACTATGGTAGAAACTCTAAGGCTGCCCTAAAGCTTCTGCCAAGTGAGCTACATCGTAAGGCACAGATTAAGCTTGCTCGTCTCGGTGCGGCAACTTCTCTGCAAGATCTCAGGGAACTGCGGGGCAATCGACTAGAAGCACTACAAGGTGACCGAAAAGGTCAATACAGTATCCGCATCAACGACCAGTATCGGATCTGTTTCCGATGGGAGCAAGAGCATGCCTATGAAGTTGAGATTGTCGATTATCACTCGTAATGGAGGACGAACCTATGGATCAAACACATATAACACCTGTGTATCCAGGCCAGGTATTACAGGACGAACTCGATGAACTGGGTATCTCACAAACGCTATTGGCTCAGCACATCGGCGTGTTACCAAAAACCATCAATGAAATCTGTCGCGGTAAACGAGGTATCAGCGCCGCGATCGCCATGAAGCTCTCCCGTGCTTTAGGGGCTAGCCCCCAGTTTTGGCTCAATCTGCAAAACAATTGGGAACTTAGCCAGCTCAGCGAATCTGAGTATCAAGGCATTAAACCTATAGCGGCTTAATCATATCCCACTCCCCTGCTCCCCTGCTCCTCTGCTCCCTACTTAGCCTCCATCCAATTCTCTCCGACATTCGCCTCTACCTTCAGCGGCACTGATAGCTTCACCGCTGACTCCATCGTGTCAGTAATTTTAGGCTCCAGCACTGTCCACTCATCCGGGGGCACCTCAAACACCAGTTCATCATGCACCTGCAAGAGCAGTCTTGCCTGGTACCCTTTGAGTAACTCATGGAGCTGGATCATGGCTACTTTGATAATATCGGCGCTCGAGCCCTGAATGGGCGCATTCGCCGCTGCCCTGAGCTGACCAGCATCATAGCCGTTGGGGCGGAGCTTATCGAGGGTGATTTTATCGGGATCGGTGCCCTTCAGCACCTGCAAACTATTACTGCTGAAATTAAAATAGCGACGACGGCCTATAAGGGTCTCTACATAGCCACGGGCCACGGCCTCCCGCTGCATCTGTTGCAGATACTCAAACACATTGGGATAGCGCTCATTAAAGCGATCGATAAAGGTTTTTGCCTCGGTACGACTGACGCCGGTCTCGCGGGCAAAGCGAGAGGCTCCCATCCCGTAGATGACACCAAAGTTAATGATCTTTGCTAAGCGGCGCTCTTCAGTAGAGATGTCGTCTTTTTCAAACAACAACCGGGCTGTGAGGCGGTGAACATCTTCGTTGTTGTTATAGGCCTCTACCAAGACGGGCTCCCCGCTGAGATGGGCCAAGATGCGTAACTCAATTTGAGAATAGTCTGCTGCAACCAGATGCCATCCCGCTTCCGGAAGAAAGGCGGCGCGAATCTGGCGACTAAAGGCCGTGCGGATGGGGATATTTTGCAGATTAGGGCTAGACGAAGACAGTCGCCCGGTAGCTGTCACCGTCTGATTGAAGTCAGTGTGAACCCGACGAGTGTCGGCCCTGACTAGATTGGGTAAGGCATCGACATAGGTAGATTTGAGCTTGGAGAGCGTGCGGTGCTCAACCACGGCATCCACCACAGGGTGATCGCCTTTGAGTTTCTCTAACGTAGCGGCATCGGTAGAGTAGCCCGTTTTGGTCTTACGAGATTTTTTCTTACTGAGTCCCAGCTTTTCAAAGAACAGTTCACTCAGCTGTTTCGGAGACCCCAAATTAAAGGTTTCGCCCGCATCTTCATAGGCCTGTTTCTCAATCGCAGCTAAATCTTCTTGGAGTTGTTGTGAGAACGTGTTGAGGTAGTCCGTGTCGATGCGGATGCCGGTGTATTCCATCTCCGCTAGCACAGGCTCCAGGGGTAGCTCTACTTCTAAGCAGAGTTTCTCAAGATCTGGAATCTTTGCCAGTTCTTTTTTGAGGATACCAGTGAGCAGGTAGGTGGTGTGAACATCCATGCCGCAGTATTGGGCAACGGGTGCGATCGCAACCTCCCCAATTGTTTTCCCTTTGGGTACCAGGCTTTCGTAGCTGGTGGTGATCAGATTCAGATAACGCATCGACAGATCGCCTAGCCCGTGGGACGTCTCAGGGTTGAGCACATAGCTGGCCAGCATCGGGTCAAAGACAACCCCCACCAGCTCAACACCGCTGGTTCTCAGCACAAGCTGGTCATATTTGGCATTTTGCAACGCCTTAGGATATTGTTCATCTTCTAAAATCGGTCGCAGCGCCTCCAAAACCTGTGACCGTTTGAGCTGTCCACTCATCCGATGCCCGACTGGAATGTAGGCCATATCTGATAGACCCTCGCCCCAACAACAACCTACCCCCACCAGCGCCGCATCACGAGGCTCCAGAGAGGTGGTCTCCGTATCCCAAGCCACCGGTTTTTCGGGGTCAGTGTGGGTTTTCAACCGCTTTACCAGCGCGTCGAGCTGAGCCTGGGTAGTGACGATCTGCGGCTCGATTTCCCCCGTTGTGATCACCCCCTGCTGCGCCTTTTCGGTATCGTCTGCCGTAAAAAAGTCCAGGTCTGCCCCATCAAAGCTATCGTTGCTATCGTCTTTAAGCACTGGCGACGGAGCAGATTGATCCGCGTCTCCCCCAAAGGCCCCCTGCAACTTATTCAAGCGATTGACAAAATGCTGAAATTCCAGCTTCTTTAAGGCCGGAATCACCACATCGGGGTCAAATCCACTGAGTTTGCAATCCTCCAAACTCGTCTCGATAGGGACATCCGTGACAATCGTTGCCAAATATTTTGAATGCTTGGCCTCCTCGGTGCCCGCCTCCAGCTTCTTCTTAACGGCTCCCTTCATATCGTCCAGAGCAGCGTAGATTTTCTCCAGGTTGCCGTACTCGTCGAGCAGCTTCACCGCTGTTTTCTTACCAATGCCCTTGACACCAGGGATATTATCCGATGGGTCACCGCACAGCGCCTTGTAGTCCACGACTTGGGAGGGCAAAACGCCCAGTTTTTCTTGCACTTCGGTGATGCCAAATGCGTTTGCCAGGCCACTACTGCGGGAAAATGGATTGCCCAGGTGGAGCACTTTAATGTGCTCCTCGTCATCGATCAGCTGAAATAAATCCTGATCGCCACTCATAATCCGGACGCCATAGCCCTCTGCCCTGGCCTTAAATGCCAAAGTTCCAATGACATCGTCAGCTTCAAAACCTGGAGCCATGTAGATAGGCAATCCAAACGCCTCTAGCAACGCCTTCAGATTTTCCACATCTTCAGTAAACTCTTCCGGCGTCTCGGGGCGACCTTCTTTATAGGTTTCCTCAGCCTCATGGCGAAAAGTCGGCTGGGCCACGTCAAACGCCACCGCTGCATAGGCAGGCTTTTCGGCTACCATCATATCCATCAGCGACTTTAAGAAGCCATAGCACACACTGGTGGGGATGCCAGTCGAGGTCCGCAAGCCACCGTCTTGCCCTCGGGCAAAGGCATAGTAAGCCCTAAAGGCCAGGGAATGGCCATCAACAATCAGCAGCGTGGGTCTGTCAGCGGTAGAACTCAAGGCAATTTGAAAGAGTATCAACCCTATAATTATGGGTCAGTTTCATCGCAAATACTCAACCAAAACATTTAAACAGTTTTCAATCGCCCCCAGGTGGGCGATTTCGTACCCGTGGGTGTTTTGGGTGGCAAAGCTGAGGCAGGCTCCCTTGGGAATGTGACCAAATTTCATGGCAATGGAGGCATCGCTGCCAAAACCGGTGATTGTCGCCAACTGTAGCGGTACTTTAGCTCGATTCGCCGCTGCTATAATTTCCTGATTTAGAGCTTCATCATAAATACCATAGCCATCTTGGCAGAGCAGCACCGGGGCTGGTCCACCCGCGATCGCATACTCGGGCGACAGCGGACAAATCTCTAGAGCAATCAACCGGCTCAGTTTCTGACGCTGGCTAAAAAACAAAGCGCCGATTGCCCCGACTTCTTCTTTGGCAGAGGCCACTAAGTAGACATCGACAGGGGGTGCTTTAATGCGTTTGGCCAAACCTAGCAAAATCGCTACAGAGGCTTTATTGTCGAGGGTATAGCTGGCGATGTAATCGCCTAGTCGAAAAGGATGCTTCCGGTGTTTCCCCACCACCAGGCGTGTTCCAGGTCGCACGCCCGCTGACTCCAGCTCCACTCGGGTGAGTTTGGTCTCTATCCAGGCATCTTCCCAACGCACCGCCTCACCCTCTTGCTGAGCCTTTTGAGGCGACTCGTGAGAGACATGGCGAGACCCAAAACTCAAGATGCCGCTGATAGTTTGGTGGTCGCCGAGCAAGTCCACCACGCCTTCACCATAAACCCATGGAAATGAGCCGCCCAGCTTTCTGACCGCAACTTGGCCATGCTCACCCAAAGTTTTGACAATACCGCCAATTTCATCTTTGTGGGCAGTGATAGCAATCGCCTCCCTGTCCGTCTTTCCCGGAATTTTGACAATAACGTTGTCAGCCTCGTCTTGCCAATACTCAACATCAAGCTTCGACAACTGCGCTAACAAATAAGCATTAATCTCATCCTCTGCCCCACTGGGCGAATGGCACATGACAAGATTTTCAATGGTTGTGAATATTTGATCAAGAGCTGGCACTACCATTTGTTGTTTATTATTCACCCACTACCCACTACCCACTACCCACTACCCACTACTCCTTCGCCCTTCTCCTTTCGCCCTTTCCCTTTAGCCCTATAACCCTGCGGGTATGGCTGACGCTTTTCTTGAATGCCCCTTGGGCTATGCGCCCTTCCCCTCACACTCTTCTCAACTATCCACCGAGTTCGTCTGCAATCTCTCACCATCCTGACTATTTGGGCTCGTCTGACGAGCAGGGCTGTCCTCATTTTCAGAACTGTCTTGCTCAGGTTGATCGCTATCTTGTTGCGATGGAGAACTGTCTTGCTCAGGGCGTCGATTTTTCAACAAGTCTGCAGCCGTGATGCCTTCGGTGGCGTTGCCAAAACGCCAAAGCACGGCAACAGCCTCAGCTCGAGTCACTGCCTTATCGGGTTGAAACAAGGTTGTATAGCCCAGCGCCCGACGGATATTAGCAAATTCACCATTCTGATGGTCAACAAGCACGGCTTGTAATGCGGGGGGCTGTATTTTGGCAGCGTCCTGGAACCCCCAGGTTTGTTGTACCGCCTCAACGGTGGCCGTGGGCAATGCCTGACGGGTATCCAGCGGCACTTTCCACAAAATTAGATCCTTACGAGTCAGCGGGGCATCAGGGCGAAAGGTGACGACGGTGGAGCTACCGGTCAGCGGGCTGGGAATAATTCCGGCTTCAGCCAGCCCTTGAATGGCACCAAAATCTGGATCTGAGGCGGGCACATCTTGAAAAACAGGCTGGCTACTGTCCACGGTAGCCCGAATTTTTTTGGTGTTTTGGTCTTGATAAAACCGGTTATTCGTGGCGAACAGCCACCGGGCAAACCCGCGTCGCGTGAGGATTTGATTAGGTCCAAAGGCTTTGACAACCAAACCCGTTTGGGGGGGGCTGGTGCTGGCCTCTGGGGGCTGATCTCTAATGTCTAGAATCTCTAGTGAGAGCATATCTTGGAGATAAGACTGGAGCTCCTCTGGGGCCTGATCAATATCTCCATAGCCTGCTGTCCCTTGACTAGGCGGCTCGCTAGCCCCCTCCCATGTCGCACCTTGAGGAACTGTAGGACCAATAAATTCCTCCTGTCCGGGCTCTGGGGCAGACACTTGTTCTGCCAAGGGTGGCTCTGCCGCCTCAGGCGTACTGGCGCTCGGATCGTCATTCGCTTCCGAGTTCGCTTCGATTTGTGGATCTGCTTCCAGGGTTCGCTTTAAGGAGTCACCGAGTTGGCTACCTTCACAACCTGTCAAGATAACCAGTAGTCCCAAGGTCAACCCGATCGTCGAGTGTTTCCGAGTTAGAACAAACCAGTGCATAGATTGAAGATGGGGCAAGGGGGACAATCGTAAATCTGAGCAATAATAATCTGGGTAATGTAATCAGTCCAGTCCTACGCTAGCTTACCTTGCGATCGCATACTCCAAGCCAGCGTAAGCTTTATGAATTGTCACTATATGAATCGTCACTATTTCAGACTATCCGAGCTAACTATCTGGGCTCAATGATGCCACGTTCTTTGATTATTGACTGCGATCCGGGCGTTGACGATGCGATTGCACTCCTCGTTGCCTTAGCCGCCCCTGAAACTTTCAAAATAGTTGGCGTTACAACTGTTGCAGGGAATGTCCCCTTAGAGTTCACCACAGCCAATGCCTTGAAAATCTGCAAACTAGCAGGCAAACCCATGGTCCCCGTCTATGCAGGCTGCCCTCGCCCCATGGTTCGGGCGCTACACACTGCCACCGAAATTCACGGGGCCACCGGCCTCCAGGGAACCCCCCTACCCGAGCCGAGCCACGCCCCCCAGCCCCAGCACGGCGTCGATTTCTTAATTGAGACCTTGCTAAGCGCCATGGCCCCGATTACCCTGGCCACGTTAGGACCCCTGACAAATGTTGCGATCGCGCTGATCAAAGCCCCGCAAATTGCCCAAAATATTGCCGAAATTGTCGCCATGGGTGGAGCCATCACCCACGGCAATGTCACCCCCTCCGCCGAGTTCAATATTTATGTCGACCCCCATGCCGCCCAGATTGTGTTTGACGCAGGCATTCCCACCACGCTGATCACCCTAGATACCACCCATCAGGTGCTCACCACCCCCGAGCGTCTTAGCACCCTCCGCCAAATTGGAACGCCCGTGGCCACTGCCGCTGCCGACCTCCTGACCCACTACGGTCAGCCAGATATCGAACGCTATGGCATGGTCGGTGCCCCCCTCCACGATCCCTGCGTGATGGCATACCTGATCAGGCCCGATTTATTTATTTGTCGGGCCGCCCACGTCGTTGTCGAGACCATCGGTCAACATACGATCGGGCGCACCATTGTCGACTGGTGGCCAGAACCAGGCACCCCTATGAATGCCCGCGTCGTTGAAGCCGTTGATGCTGCCGCCGTCTATGATTTGCTGATAGATCATCTGGCGAAATTCTAAACAGAATTCTACTGGCAGAGCCAAAACCTCTTGGTAGAATGAAATCAACCTAACGCCCTGTCCCTCAATGCCCTGTGGAGTAATGACCTACACCACCGAACAGCTGCTTGACATCCTCGATCAAGAACTGAGAGCCACATGGCGAGGGGAGCGGGTGCTCTTATCCACGGATAAACGGCTAGAAAATCCGGTCATTTCAAAAGCCTTGGGGGCTAATAAGCTCAGTAAAGTTTTCGTCTTCCAAGACTTTCGCGAACAAATTCACCAGTACCAGCGAGAACATAATGTTTCGGGTATCATCTGGCACCAGTGTACTTTTCGCGATCGCACCATTCGTTTCCCGGAAATGCACCCCCAACTCACCGCCATCCCGGCAGACAAAGCTGCCCTGATGGCCGCTAAAGCTGCCGTCATCGACTTTTGGCGCACCTCAATTGAGGGTATGAAATTATGGATTGCAGGACATTCTCCCCGGCTAACCACCCTAGAACGCGTTAACAAAACCATTCTCACCGCAGAATGGGCCGAGGTCAGCGGCACCCGCAGCGAACTATACCTGAGTCTTTGCTGGGGCAATCCAAAAGAATGCTACTGCGATTGGGCCTATCCAGAGTCGGGCTGTCAGCGAATCATCGCCGCAGTGGATGAACCCAGTGCTATCAAGGTTTGAAGAGGTAGTGGGTAGTGGGTAGTGGGTGGTGGGTAAATGTTACACGGCTATTCTGCTGCACATAGGTGTTTCAACCCAGGTCACCCGCTACCCGCCACTCTCTACCCTCTACCCATCACCTACTACCCACCAATCAGCTCACGTTATATAGTTAAATGTGCCGTTATCACTAAAGAATTCTTCATGCTCTATGCCGTCGGTGTTATTGAAACCCATGGATATCCGGCCTCGTTGGGAGCGGCAGATGCGATGGTTAAAGCGGGGCGGGTCTCACTCTTAGGCATTAATCAGGCTGACAGCGGCCACCAGTTTGTGGTCGTCAGAGGCCCCGTCGCTGAAGTTAAGCGAGCCGTGGAGGCTGGTTTAAAAGTGGCCAACAATTCCCCTTGCAATGGCGAAGCCACCTCTCATTACATCGTGCCGCACCCGACTGAAAATATCGAAACCGTTCTGCCCCTGCACTTTAATGAAAAGTCAGAACCGTTTAGAGTTTAATTGCCCTCTCCCTATACAATAGAGGTCTTGGAGTTATCAGGATTGAGTCCTGTCAATAAGGAGAACGTGAATGCCAGAGGCAGTTGGTTCGCTCGAAACAAAAGGGTTTCCCCCCGTGCTGGCCGCAGCAGATGCAATGGTCAAAGCCGGTCGCGTCACGTTAGTTAACTACATTAGAGCGGGGAGTGCTCGGTTTTGCATCAACATTCGGGGCGACGTTTCTGAGGTCAAAGCTGCCATGGAAGCTGGTGTAGAAGCCGCCCAAAATTGCCCAGGCGGTGTCCTCGAAACCTGGATCATCATTCCTCGGCCTCACGAGAACGTGGTCGCCGTCCTGCCAATCGACTTTGATGAGAGCGTTGAACGCTTCCGCGAAGCCGTTGAGCAACCCATTTTGCCAGGTCGACGCTAACCCATATCCAGTTTGAAAACGTGAGGTTTTGCCCACAGGCAAACAGAGTGGACGATTCTCATAGGCAAACTATAGGTCTGGATGTAGGCAAGGTTTAAGTTTTGGGTGGCTGATACGGAATCGCCTCCGGCTCCCACAGACAAACAACATAGGTTTTGTCGGTTGATGCGATCGCAACTTCATCGCCCCGACCAACTAACTTTTGGCCGAGTTTCAATGCCGATACTGCACTCAAGTCTTTGCCACAAACACTATAAAACCTTTTGTCGTAGTAAATAGCCACCCTGGGCTGAGGGAGATCCGGCACCTTTATGTAGCAGGGACGATAGTGCGCCTGATCAAAAATCATAAAGCAGGGGGACGGCCCGTAGACGGGGAGCCGTAACGGCCCATCCAGGGCTTCGGTCGTCACATTTTCAACATTCGGGGTATGAAGCCATACCCTATAACCCTTCTTGTTGTCCTTGAAGCTTTCGGTGAGCGCAAAATCACTGCCTCGCTGAGCCAGTCTCTTAGCAACGGCCATCACCTGTTGAGCCGTGTCAAATCGGCGAAAAAATCTGAAATAGTTGCCATCGACGGCTACCGCGATCCGTTTGCCCTCAGCCTGGGGGATGCCAATATGGCAAGTCTTGTATTGCCCCTTATAGGCCAGCAATTTACAAGTCGTCGCGTGCTTAACTTGGGGCATCCCTTCACAACAATTTTTCTACATACTAAACATCCTTCCCTAAAATGCCGTGTCCCATAGCGAACAGTTTTAAGCCTGGTCCTGTGTCAAGCTTCAAATTTTGGTTGGGCAGGTGAGGTGATCTTCACTCTTCACCAGCGAAGCGAACTCACCAGCGAAGCGAACGGCACGGTGATAAGCTGAAAACAAGAGATTCATAAGTACAAATGCCAACCCTGGTTGCAGATATTCCCACTACTTTTCCGCTGATGGCAGTCGTCGGACAGGAGCCGATCAAACTGGCTTTGCTGCTCGCCGCCGTTGACCCTGGCCTGGGTGGCGTTGTGATCGCGGGCCGCCGGGGCACCGCCAAGTCTGTGTTGGCCCGAGCCCTCCATCAGCTGTTACCCCCCATCGAAATTATTGACGGGTCTTGCTGCAACTGTGATCCGACCCAGCCACGCAATTGGGACGACGAAACCGTGGAAAGATTAAGCGCAACACCGCGGGATGTCTCTGAGCTGCCGACCAAGGTCATCCCAGCCCCCTTCATCCAAATCCCCTTGGGGGTCACCGAGGACCGGCTACTCGGATCTGTAGATGTTGCTAAATCTATCCAGACCGGGGATACTGTTTTCCAACCTGGACTGCTGGCCGAAGCCCATCGTGGCGTCCTCTACATCGATGAAATTAATCTGCTCGACGACCAGATTAGCAACCTACTGCTCTCGAACCTGACCGAGGGCCGCAACCAAATCGAACGCGAAGGGATTAGCTTTCAACATCCCTGCAAGCCGCTGCTGATTGCGACCTATAATCCAGAAGAAGGTCCCCTGAGGGATCATCTGCTTGATCGGATTGCGATCGCACTCTCCGCCGACGCCGGTCTCACCCTCGACGACCGCGTACAGGCCGTTGAGCAAGCCACAGAATATGCCAACGATCCCAAAGCCTTTCTCACCCGGTTTATTGACGAAATCGACTCTCTCAAAACCCAGATCATTCTGGCCCGTGAGTGGCTCAAAGACGTCACCATCACCCACGATCAGATCCAGTATTTAGTTACCGAAGCCTTGCGCGGTGGCGTTCAGGGCCATCGCGCCGAGCTGTTTGCCGTCCGAGTCGCCAAGGCCAGTGCTGCCCTTGATGGTCGCACCGAGGTCAACGCCGACGACCTGCGCCGCGCTGTAGAGCTGGTGATTGTTCCCCGTTCTCTCCTGATGGACCCACCTCCACCCGAGGATGAGCAACCCCCACCCCCGCCGCCGCCTCAAAATGAGCAAGAGCAAGACGAAGACACTCAAGACGAGTCAGACGATGACGACTCGGATGAGGATGAAGACGACCAGGAGGAACCCGACGAATCTCCCCCCAGCATTCCCGAAGAATTTGTCTTTGACCCTGAGGGGGTGATGCTCGACCCGTCGCTGATGCTGTTTGCCCAAACCATGGGTCGCCAGGGCAAGTCCGGCAACCAGAGCGTCGTGATTTCAGAAGAGCGCGGTCGCTACATCAAACCCTTTATGCCCCAAGGACCCGTGCGTCGCATTGCCGTCGATGCCACCCTGCGCGCCGCGGCCCCTTACCAAAAAGCCCGACGAGCCCGCCAGCCCGACCGCAACGTAATTGTTGAGCAGGGCGATATTCGTGCCAAGCGGCTGGCCCGCAAAGCCGGTTCACTGATCATTTTCGTCGTCGATGCCTCTGGCTCCATGGCCCTGAACCGAATGCAGTCAGCTAAGGGCGCAGTCCTGAGCTTGCTTACCGACGCCTACCAAAACCGTGATCAGGTCGCCCTGATTCCTTTTCGGGGCGCAGCCGCCGAGGTGTTGCTGCCCCCGACTCGATCTATCACCTCTGCCCGTCGTCGCTTGGAGCGCATGCCCTGTGGCGGAGGCTCTCCCCTGGCCCACGGCCTCACCCAGGCTGTGCGCGTCGGCACCAATGCTCAACAATCCGGTGACATTGGCAATGTCGCCATCGTCGCCATCACCGACGGTCGCGGCAATGTCCCCCTCGCCCGCTCTCTGGGGGAACCGATGGAGCCCGACGAAAAGCCCGACATTAAGGCAGAACTGCTCGATATCGCCAGCCGCATTCGCGCCACAGGTTTCCAACTCTTAATCATCGACACCGAGCGTAAGTTTGTCTCCACCGGCTTTGGCAAGGAGCTGGCTAAGAACGCTGGAGGGAAGTATTATCAGCTGCCTAAGGCGACGGATAGTGCGATCGCAGCCATGGCCAGAGGTGCACTCGCTGACACAAAAAATTAGATTCACAGCTAAGCGTACAAAAGCTGATTGTAAATTTCATCGGCTGTTAGCGTATTCAAAATAATCCCCACCCGTTTAGCAACTTCATAGGCATTGTTTTGGGGTGTCACAATAATGCCTGAGTGCTGTTGATCACTTTGAATATAGCTGAGATGCAACCTTTCAAAATCCACTCGATTATGAGTTAACAGGCAGCGCTCAACTGCGGCGGCATGGGCTAGCTGTTCAGCGTCAGAATGCCCTGTCATTTCCGCATCAACAGTGGTCAAAATATCCAATCCCTGCTTCTTAAAAGCGTTGCAACCAGATTGGCAATATCTTCATCGGTGTAGAGCGATGCGAACAGTTTCATTCTGCATCAAGGACTTTACGAACTGCCGGATGTAAAAGGTTATCGGGAATTCGATTTTGCTCAATGTACTGATTGATTTCAGCCTGGTTGTCTAAGTAGAAACTTAAAGCATCAAAGACTTGAGCCAGAGTCAGTTGGGGAAACTGAGCTGGAATTTCTTCGGCAACGTTTCCCAAGCGCCACAAACCGACAATGGCTCTTACCGATACACGAGTACCCGCGATGATAGGTTCACCGTTCAAAATGTCTGGGTTGCGTGTAACGTATCTTGAGACAGCCGCTGTTGTCATGAGCTAAGCCTATTCAGAAGTCATTGGACTTCCATTGTAGTGTGATGCACGTTTGTTTTGCGATCGCAGCCATGGCCAGAGGTGCACTTGCCGATACGAAAAATTAGGTTGACTCTTTAAGTCAGGATGCTGACTTAGCCTACTTTGAGCGCAATAACTCGGCGGGAAGCGTTTTCAACGTTACCTTAAAACTAAGCAATCAAAACTCTTCCATCTCGCGTCCCATGAGCCAATCCTTTAAGCTAAACCTCTTCAACCGCTGGGCAACCACCTACGACTGGCTGCTGCCATCAGTGTTTTACCAGGCCGTCCACCAGCGACTGCTTGAATGCATCTGGCTCCCTGAGACGGCCCATATTCTGGATCTAGGTTGCGGAACTGGCAAATTACTTAACCGCATCGCCAAACAATATCCGCAGCTCACTGGCACAGGGCTAGATTTCTCCCCAGAGATGCTGCAGCAGGCCCAGCAAAAAACTACTGCCCCGGATCGACTGAGCTACGTCCAAGGAGCCACTAACCAGCTCCCGCTCCGTGATCATCAATTTGATGCGGTTTTCTGCACCATCAGTTTTTTACACTATCCTGACCCAGCCGCCGTACTCACAGAAATCCACCGTGTCCTCAAACCGGGCGGACTGTTTTACCTTGCTGACTACACCCCATCAAAATTGAGTGGCAAAGACACCCTCCTCGCCCCAACCGGCAACCTACGTTTTTACAGTCAAAGCGCTAGAGAAGATCTGGGTAAGCGAGCAGCCCTATTGACCGAAGCCCATTACTATTTACTCGGCCCGATTATGCTCACCATTTTCGCTAAACCTGCCGAGGTCTTGTGAGCCAAATCTCGGGGCACAAGCGGCAACTCAATCACAAACTCAGTG
>JBCCRZ010000098.1:0-13099 GCA_039200855.1 Cyanobacteria bacterium P01_D01_bin.44
ACTAAAAACAGATACGCATCGAAGTCCAAGCTGGCCAGCGTGATAGTCACTTGCTGACCGGCTTCCCCCGTAAAGCGATACAGATCGTACAGACTGTTGTCGTCGAGCCGATTGTCATTGGCCTCTAACTGGCCTTGTTCACTCAAAAGGGTTGTATTTTGCGCCATGCCAGCCGCATTAAAGGCGACCAGGCAGCCCAGGCTCAGGGTTCCGGATAGGGCTAATTTTAAGAACTGCATAGATGTCTATTCCTCATCGCACGCCTATCAGGGGTGACTGCAGATAGTATGCCTGCCCTCACTGTAATTTTCTTCAACAGATAGGAAGTAGAGAGACAGGACGTACAGGGGGCTTTTTTGAATATTGCAGCGGGTGAGGGGGGGAATCCGGAAAGGTGGGGGAGGGGATGGGGGGTGGAGAGTAGAGGGTGGTGGGTAAAAAAAATCCCTGTCAGCAATGACAGGGATAGACCTAAGGGTCAGGAAAACTGGGACTTAGATGAGCCATTCAAGCCGATTACAGCTGCATGGGTTGAACGGGCTCTGGGCGGGTGACATTATCCAGGAATTCACCAGCGTTGGCGGTTGGGGCAATGGTCAGAGATGCGATTGCAAGTCCTGTTGCGAGAGCCGCTACGGTCGAAACTGTTAAGTTGAAGCGTTTCATTTTGACCTCCTTGAACTTGAACTCTAATTTTCAAGTTTTATTCTTTCAAGTTTCATTGATTACTAGAATGCCTTAGCTGTCTGAGTTTGACTTGAACCGAACCTGAGTCAAACCTGAGAAGTGATCGAGAAAAGCTGAGCCCCGCCCACTTATAATTAGCTTGCTGAAATGGGTTAAACCAGTGCTGATTCGAGGAACGACGCAACTGTTGGGGGTGATTGGGTCCCCGGTCAAGCATTCGAAGTCGCCGGTGATGCATAATGCTGCGATCGCACACCTGGGCCTTGACTATGTGTATCTGCCCTTCCCCATTGCCCCAGCGTCATTGGCAGATGCAGTGAAAGGATTTGAGGCGATTAGTCTGAAGGGATTTAATATCACCATTCCCCATAAGCAAACAATTATGCCGTTGCTGAGCAAAGTCACCGATGTGGCCCGGGCCATTGGCGCAGTGAATACTGTATGGCGCAGTGAATCGGGTTGGTCTGGCACCAATACAGATGCGACGGGCTTTCTAGCCCCGCTAAAGGCGTGCGATCGCGACTGGGGGAGTACCCCGGCGGTGATTTTGGGCAACGGTGGCGCAGCCAGGGCGGTAGTCGCGGCCTGTCATCAGCTGGGGTGTCCTGAGATTTGGGTGGTGGGTCGCAGTGCCGATAAGCTCCAGGCGTTTCTAAACAGCTGGCAAACCTCTCCGCTGCGGCCCAATCTTTTAGTCAAGCCTTGGGATAGCCTGGATCGGCTCTTACCCCAAGCAGGGCTTGTGGTGAACTCAACCCCGGTGGGGATGCATCCCCAGATCGAGGCGTCACCGCTGACGGTGGCTCAGATGGAGACATTACCCAAAGATGCGATCGCCTACGATCTGATCTATACACCACGCCCCACCCAATTTCTCAAACAGGCAGCGTCACTGGGGCTAAAAACCTTTGACGGGTTAGAAATGCTCGTACAGCAGGGCGCGGCGGCATTGGAAATTTGGATAGGTCAACCCGCCCCGGTGGGGGTAATGCGGGAGGCGTTGGTTAGGGGCTAGAGACAGTTACACTGATTAAGTAACGCATGATGAAATCGGAATTACGTGAAGGTTAATCCAATGAGGATTCGAGCCGCCATCGTGGCCTTTTTAGTGGGGCTTGTAGGTCTGCTGAGCTGCATCACCGCCGCTCCGACTTACGCCCTGACTCAAATTGATTTGCAAGATATTGACTACAAAGCTTGCCCCGCTGAGTATGCAGAAGGGATTGTAGGGGCAGGCAGTATAATCGAGGCAACTTGCTACCTGATTACTGGCAAAGCGATCAATCGCTCGGGTAAGCCGGTTCTCAATGCCGATATCTTTGGCTTTATCTACGATGCTAATAATGATCCGGTGATGCAAAACCGCAATCGGCTGGGCTCGATTGACTATGTGCCCCCCGGCGAAAGCGAGTTTGAACTCAGAATTTCGGTCGCTTCTAACCAGCCACCCCCGCTCAAACTCAAAAAATTCAAGGCTTCTGGGTTTGCTGGGAAAGTCAGACGGTAGGGGTTGCTAGAGCAATAAAACCGCTTAGAGCCTCTAGAACCCTAAGCGGTTTTGATATTGCCATGAAAAGGCTTAATGTCTGTTTAAGTCGAGGTGGCTAGAACGAAGAGTAGCTCATAAAACTACCCCCGCTGGTGTAAGCAATATAAGCCACCCTCGATAGCGCCTGAGAAATGAACTGCAAGACGATAAAAGCCAAAATTGGTGAGAAATCAATGCCGCCAATTGCAGGGATAATAGAGCGGAAAAGATTTAGATAAGGGTCTGTTATTTGGCTCAATGCCGATAGGAGAGGATTGCTCCAGTCGATATTAGGAAACCAGGTGAGCAAAATCCGAATAATCAGTAGGACAGTGTAAATGCTAATAAACTGAGCAAGTGCCTGGGCCAGTAGTTGAAGCATGATGGTCTATACGAGCAAAAGTTGCAAACTAAATAGGGTTTACCTAGCTAAAGTGTAACTGATGAATCCCCCTTCGCTGTCAATCCCCATATCCTTTCTACAGGATCAGGCAAGCCATTAGGAATCTGTCAGGTTTGAAGGGTCGTAGGTTGAAGCGACCTCAGGATGACCATTGACGCTGCCAAGCTGCTGACGGACATCTTCAATCGCCGTATTGAGCTGGGCAATTTTGTCTTCTAACCCCCGACGGGCAGCTTCCATTTGCTCCTCGGTACTGGCCTCAGCCAGGTTACGTTTGAGATCGTCTGAAATCAGACTGAAGTCTTCTTCTGCTTCGGACGGTTGCTGGAGTCGGGAAGCGGCTAACGCCCCAATTACCCCCCCTAATAGGCCCCCAACCAGGGTGCCCAACAAAAATCCACTGCCAAAATTGTCTGGTTGACTCATAGATTTACACCGACGGTTGCCGGTCTGTAAACGGTCGTTTTATGTTTTTGGAATGCTAACTAATAGATTACCGCCATAACGCGCAAGACGACTCATGCTTGATGAAGACTAGGTCGCAAACGTGCGATCGCCAGCGTCGCCCAGCCCTGGCACAATAAACCCGCTTTCATTCAAGGTTTCATCAATCGCAGCGGTGTAGATGGTGAGCTGAGGATAGGCGTCTGCCAGCTTTTGTAACGCCGGGGCCGCAGCTACGATGCAAACAATCCTGACCAGGCCAGGGTCAATGCCTCGCTGGGTCAGCTCTGCCATGGTCGACATGATCGTACCGCCGGTGGCCAGCATGGGCTCGCTAATCAACACGTGGGTTTGCGGATCGAGCTGGGCAGGTAGTTTATTGAGATAGCAGGTAGCTTGTAAGGTTTCTTCATTACGCACAAAGCCAAGATGGTATACCGAGGCGTTGGGCAGCGCGGTTTGGACGCCCTCCATCAAAGCTAGCCCTGCCCGCAAGATGGGCAGGGCAATAATCGGCACCTCTGGATTGACAAAGGTAGCAGGACACTGTGTTAGAGGTGTTTCAACGGTGGTGTCAACGGTGGGTAGCCACTCTCGCACGGCTTCGTAGGTGAGCCAACGCCCTAACTCGGTCATGGCACTGCGAAATACACCGGATGGGGTAGCGGCATCACGGACAACCCCCAACCAATGTTTAATCAGAGGATGGGGAGGGACATAAATCCGCATTTGCAGGGCCATAGTGTCTAAAAGCAGCCGCGAATATCAGCTGTGCGAAAGAATTTGCATCATCATAATCCTTTAATCGTGGGCAGGTCTAGCAGCGAATGGGCGTAGGGGCCAAGGTCACCTTGCCCAAAGAGAAATAGGGGGAGATGGGGGAGATCGTAGGGTAGGTTATGAAATTGCCAAGATGGGTTGGTATCTCTAACCCATCCAAACCCACCATCGCGATCAACTAAACGGAAAACCGACCCTATCCAAACCCAATCATTTCCGGCGACGAAAAGCCAGCCCAACCCCAGCAGCAGCGGCCAGCACCCCAATGCCAATAGTGAAAGAGGTACGCGATCGCACCTTGGACTCACCAGACGATTTGTCCTCCTCAACCCCTAGTTGAGCCGTCTCAGTTGCTCTAATTTCAGCTTCACGAGTCGCCCCAGTCGGTTCTCCCTCCGCTCCCCCATCTCCCTGTGCCTCCTGTGCCCCCTCCATCTCCGGCACCGCCGCTTGCCCAGCCGCCACCGTCACCGAAAACCGCAGCTCAAATGCCTCAAACCCGTCTCCACTGACTGGAGCCCCCGTCAGCACCAGTTCATACGCCCCTACGCTGGGAAAGTTAATATCTGCACCGGGAATATCTTCATACCCTTCAGCGTTCACGGCTTTCAGCTCAGGTTCCAAAACCGGCTCAGACTCAGACTGACTAAACACGGCTAGCTGACAGTCGCAATCAGTCAGGGTCACTGACGCTCCACCGCGCTTGGTTAGCGCAAACCAGGTCAAAGCAGGCTCCCCGGCACGAGGGGTATCATTTGGCTCGATATGAAGCGTCGCCCCGATGGTACCGTCTAGCTCAACTTTGTGGGCCAGTAGGGGTGCGACTGGCAGGGGCACTACTGGCAGACCCAGAGCCAGACCCAGAGCAGCACTGATCAGCCACTTTTGACGAGAGTTTAGAGGTAGTGGGTAACGCATAGAGTTTTTCTTGAGAGAACCAGGCCCATACCAGGCGCGATCGCACCGCCAGCACACCCACGACGAGCCCCGCCAACAGCATAACCTGGGCGTGGTTGTGCCAACTCAGCGCCAGCGCGCCCCAGTAGTGTGAACCCACCAAAATCATATGCCCTGCCACCAGCACCAGCGCGGGTACACTGAGCAAGTGCAACCGCCGCCAGCGATTACCTAACGCCCGCTGCGCCCAGTCAAAACTGGTCAGCGCCGCCGGGGTCATCAGCGTCAGCGAAACTGCCCCCAGCCAGACCCCCACCTGATGGGTCGGCAACATAAACGCCACCGCCTCCAACTGCCAGCGCCAGGTGTGCTCAACCATATGGAGTGTATGGACGCTGCCCAGCACGAAGGCCCCGACGCCTAACGCCCGCCGATAGCGCAGCGGTGATGGCCACAATCGACTGAGGGGACGAGCCGCCAGCGCCAGCACCAGGCACACCACTGACGCGTGGCCGCTGTAGTCGGTCATGGTGTCGCCAGTGCGCATCAGAATTAAAACGCCTATAAATAGCGTCACCCAACCTCCCATGCGAAAGAGTTGGCTTCTGCGATCGCGACTCAAAAACGCCGTAGACACCCCCACCCCCAACATGGCAGGCAGCGTCCCCAACCCAAACGCCGCCATGGTCATCGCCCCGCCCAACCAGTGCTGGGTCTCCGCCGCCCGCAGCTGGGCCGCGTATAAAAAACCGCAGGGAATCAGCCCCCACAGCAGACCTAACGCCACCGGAGTCCACCAGTGGCGCTGCTGGGAAAGGCGAGACATGTGCTGACTGAGTCGCCCATGGGCCTGGGCGACCGGATGCAGCAGGGGCAGTTTAGGTAGCAACCCTGGACAGGCCTGGGTGAGCCCAAACCAGATTAAAAGACTGCCGGTTAAAATCGCGATGCCCCGCCGCAGGGGGCTACCCACCCCCGCCATTTGACCACTGGCAAATAGCACCGACCCCAGGGCCCCAATCCCGGCACCGACCAGTAAATAACTCAGCAGTCGCCCCAGGTTAAGCAACCCGTGAAACCAAAGGTGATGTTGCCAGGTGCGGGAGGTCTCAGTCCCCGATTCGGACTTCCCTTGGGAGAGCGAAAAAGCGGCTGCAATGGGACCACACATACCCACACAGTGCCCAAAGCTTCCCAAAAACCCCAGGGTCGCCATTAACCAAATATCCAATAATGCGGGCATCAGAATACCGTATCAATAAACACCGCAATCCTTAAACATCACAGGCCTTCAGTAGACTGCAATTGCCATTTCAATTTTCCGTGGCTATAGTGGGGTAGATTTAGAGATTTTAACGGTTTAAGGACATTGCGAATGCAATCTTCACAAACCGATCTCTGTTCCCTGCTGCCTGTTTCAAATCTAACAAAAGAATTCTTAGATGAGAGAATTCTTTGGCAGAATCGAGCTTCCCTGTTGTTCGTCTCAAATCTAACAGGAGAATTGTTAAATCAGGGAATTCTTTAACGCACTCTACTTTTTTACCTTTAGCTCAGGGTCATCACCTCAGTCCTTTAGGTGGTGAAGATAATGGATCATGTCAAGCAAAAGTTGCGTCGCTTGTTACAAGAGATGCTGATCACAGTCACACAATTACCTGCCGTCAAGCGCCGAGAAAAGATTCGCGAAAGGCTTGAAGCCATTCAAGACTATTGTGCAAGTGTTGAGAAAACATTCATCGTCTTTGAGCTTCAAATTACCTGCGATCAGTACGATCTTGGTGGCAGCAGACAGCATACTGCAACATTATTTCGAGGCCCCAATGAAGATGCCTCTGTTGCTATTTGCATTACTGACCGAGGTTCTTTGCTTCATCGCAATGATAGCGCCTGGCAGATTTATTGCGATGCCGGGGATGTGAATCCGGTGGGGGCAGAGGCCACCGCATTGGCCGCGTAGAGGCGAGGTCACCTCGCCCCATTAATGCGCGGAGTCAGGTGACCTCGCCCCTGCGGGAAATTAAAAATCTAAACGATCGGCATAGACCAGTCGCGTGGCCGCCCGCTGTTCAAACAGCAGGTATTCTTCCATCACGCTCCAGAAAAAGGCCCGCAGCGTTTTGCGGCGGGTCGCCGCTGGTAGCTGATAGTCGAAGGGTGTATCGCAGGGCTTGAGCTTAGCCAGGTGGTTTTCGCACCCGCAACCGTGCTCGATAAAGTAGCCGTGGCGGCTAGAGACGCTATCGATCAGCCGACGTAGCATCGACACATACCCCCCATGCAAGATGGCGTCAAACTGTCGCGCCACCCCTAAGTCTTGCTCACTAAAGCGAAAGGACCGAATTTCAAATAAATCACCCCGCTGGAGTGGATGCAAAAACGTCCAGTAAAACGTGGCGGGGACATCGTAGCCCAGCTCGTCAAACAAATCGCTGACGGTATCCACCAAGGCTACGCGCTCTGCGGTTTGATCCGGCGATAGTGCAATTCGCTGGCGAATTTCATCAAAGTGAGGATAGCTCTCCGGCAAAAAAGCTTCGCCGTAATGTTTGACTGCTTCGTAAGCGAGCTGACCATTGCCCTCGCAGTAGGCTGCTTTTAGGTGGGCGGTTTCCGGACGCTCGCAAAACAACACATTGCCCTGTTGGTGCTTTGCCCAAAAAACCTGGGCCATCGCCGTGTAGACTTTGGGCTCGCTTATCCAGTCTCCGCTAACAATGCGCTGCCAGCTAGCAGGCATGTTGTTGAGGGGGACGGCAGGCTCGCCTTGAAGGGTGATTAGAGATTTTGCAGGGGCAACTGGGGTAATGACCATCGAGTTTGTTCTCCTTGATAGATACACAGATAGATACACAGGCTGGGAGACGACTTATCCACCGATGACATTACTATAAGCAACCCCGAAAATTTTGTCTGCTTAAGGTTGATCCATCAATCGCAACGTTGGTTCATCGCCCCCCTTACTCCTCTGATACTGTGAGCATTGTCATCGCTTCGATAGGCTCCCCGTTATGGGTCAGGGCTTCGTGACCGTTGGCATTTAGACTCACTACAATTTCATGGTCACCCGGAGGCAGACTCGGCAGATAGTGCCACTCACTATATAAACGAGTGATTTTCTCACCATTAATATAGAGGTGGGCGTGGCCTGCGTTAGGCGTACTCTTTTGATTAACCTGGGCGGGTACAAAGGCAAAATCCGTGGTTTCAACCTGTAGATTCCAACCGCCCACCGGGTCAGGGGTAATCATCAGGTCAACGGTGGGCACCGGCTCTCCCGCTGGGATTTCTATAGACTTGTGGTGGTGCATTTGATCAGCGCCCTCGTTTGAGGCTACCCCGTGGGTGCCTGCTTGAGTCGCCATGTCATGCTGACTGTGATCTGTTGCTGGGTCAGAAATATTTGCGACCGTGTCTGTGGCAGTAGTGTCTGTCCCAGCTGTGTCTGTTGCAGCCGCGTCTGTAATGGCTGCCTCTGAGGAGGAACTGTTATGGCCAGCATGCCCCCCATGGGAACATCCAACCAAACTAAGGCTTAAGGTGCTGCCCAGGAGAGCAGTCAACAAAAGTATCTTCCTATGCATAGTTATGATTTGCTCAGTATTATGAGGGCCTGGCATAACCTTACTACATTCCAGAATAGAACTTCCAGATATCGATTCAGCGGGTCTTTTGGCGGCCTGTTTGGCCTCGACGAGAGTTGTTCTCAAAATTGACGGCGTGTCTCTTGACGGCTTTTGACGACCCTATCTATATTTGAATGTATGCACATTGGAATCTGTTTATGAAGTATCTTTTTTCTGCGATCGCAGCGCTGTTTGCTGCGGCTAGCCTGATGGTTGCATCCCCTGCATTTGCGGCTGATCTCGCTGAAGGAGCTCAAGTCTTTTCGGCTAATTGTGCAGCCTGCCACGCAGGGGGTAGAAACGTGGTAAACGCTGCAAAAACGCTGCAAAAGAGTGACCTGGAGCAGTATGATATGGCCTCTATAGAGGCGATTCAGACTCAGGTAACCAACGGTAAAAATGCGATGCCTGCGTTTGGGGGGCGTCTCACCCCTGAGCAGATTGAAAGTGTTGCTGCGTATGTGCTCGATCAATCTGAGAAGGGCTGGTAGGTAAGTGCAGCTCAGCTGCGCTTGTTTTTAGATTTTTTGTTATTCCTGTTCCTGTAGATCCCAAATTGGTTTGTCTTGCCGATGTTTAGGTGAGCGAACGACATGGGTTTCCAGGAACAGGTTGTTTTTATGGAAGGTTTTGGGGGGTATCCCATGGGTCACCTGATTAAACTGATGATTAGGGTGGTGGTTTTGCTGTGGGTCTTTGGCCTTTGTTTGAGTCCCGCTGCTTGGGCCGAGACCCTGGGAGATGCTCCCGATAAATTGGCCATTCAGAAGGGGGTGGCTGCTTTTGAGCAGGCGGACTATCCGCAAGCGATAGATGCTTTCTCTCTGGCGGTCGAGGCAAATCCTGCCTCGGCAGTGGCCTACAGTAATCGCTGCTTAGCCTACTTGCAGCTAGATCAGCCAACCCATGCGATCGCAGACTGCACCCAGGGTCTGCGGATCAATCCTGAGATTACCGAGTCTTATCTCAATCGGGGGTTAGCCTATTATCGACTGGGGCAATATGCCGATGCGATCGCAGACTACCAGCAGCTGATCAACCATCACCCCGACGACCATCGTGCCTATTACAACCTGGGTCTGGCTCAATCTGCCCTGGGCAACCACACCGCCGCCCTTGAGATCTACAGTATCGCGCTGCATCACACTGCGCCCTCCAACGTAGCCGCCGGAGCTGAAATCTATAACGACCGAGGTGTGTCTTATCTGTATCTGGAGCGCTACAAAGCTGCCCTGGCTGACTTTTCCCAGGCTCTCGACCTGGGCGACGGTGTTCGCTCCTACTTTAATCGAGCCTGTTGCTATCATCACCTCAAAGAGTATTTGCTGGCCATTCAAGATTTGAGTCGGGTGTTATCAGTGACCCCTGATGACGCTCGATCTTATTTGGTGAGGGGATTGGTGCATCAACAGCTGGGGGCTCGAGTAGATGCGATCGCAGACTGGCAAGATGCCGCGTACTATTTTCAAACCCACCATGAACTTAAGGCTTATCAGGCCACTCTAGACCTGATTGAAATATTCCAAGAAGACTTCCAAGACTCTCCCAACCGGATGACCTTAGCAATTTAGAGGCCGCATTTAGATTCGCAGTTCCTTTACAAGAAAATCACCTGTTTCCTACCTGTATCCAAATGGAGGTGGGTGCTGTAGATCAAAATCCCGCCGGGCCAGCTGCTCATCAGGGCATTGGCTACCTGTCTGACGCTGTAGCCTGGCACATACATATCAACCGCCCTGCCTTGCAGATGCAGACTGTTCCTCGCTCCACCCACTGCGCGGTTTGCCTCGGGGGTACGATACCAGGAGTTAATTACAAAGGGGGTGCCGATCAAATTCCGCGCCTTTTGCAGCTCCTGGGCCAGGTTGATAATATTGTTGACGATCTCAGCATTGGCCGGTAATCGTGTACCATCTTTGGTCGCCTCACCCCAGGTAAAGTCGCCGTCTTCAATAATGGGCTGTCCCGTGTAAAACGTGGTTTCATTGCCGGGAAGTTTGAAGGGATTGCCTCTAAAAGGCGGATAGAGAATTTTGTCATTCCAAATCACCTGGCCGTGCTGGTCATAGACATACCAGGTGCTGATTTTTTCAATAAACTCAGACTCTAGCTTAATGGCAAATTTGATATGTCGATTAAACGAACGACCCTGTTCATCGCTATGGGCCCACGAGTCTAGAATAAAAGCTCTGCCCGCTGGGATTTTATATTTTTGATCATTGGATAAGTCTGACGACTGTACCGGACGGCGTTTGATAATGGTGTCCTGGGTGACTTTGAGCAAAGGGGCAGGCGGGTAAACAATGCCACCATCATATTCGACATAGGCGTGCTTATCGTAGACATACCACTGGCTCAAGCCATTAAGATAGTCTTCTCGGTTCTTAAGCGCGATGCGAATATGGTTGCTAAAGTCACCGTGGATGTCTTGATAGGCGTAGGAATGCAGCTCTAGCTCAGTATCTTTGGACACCTCAACTTTTTCAGCCTCGGATAGTTCACTGGACTGCATCGGCAGCCGCTTAAAGACCGTATCCCGAAAAATTTTCAAAACAAAGGTTGCCTGTTGTTCTTCCCAAGGGTAAACAACATCGCCTTCCGAAGTGGCGATTTGGACGGCATCCCCTTTCACAAACCAGGTATTAAACCCCTTAATGGTTTCATTTTGCAGGGCAACTTTGAGATGGCCGTTAAAATCTCCCAGCACCGGATCAGCATAGGCATAGGATTGCAGTCCGTAGGTGGTACCCGCAGTAACTGCCTGCTTCTCAGCATCGGTGAGTTGGTCAACATCCTCAGGGCGTAGCTTTAAAGCAGTATCTTTTTGCAGCGTGCAAACCCATTCTGCCTGGGACAGATCGGCTGCTGGCGGCGCTTCTGATGCCACATCTTCCTCCGAGGGCGGCTCCCCAATCGGAATCACTGGAAGGGTGTCGAGGTCAGGCTGAGAACCGGGCTCAGGACTTACAGGCTCAGGGCTAGAGGGTTCTGCCACCAACAAAGTTTCCCAAGTGGTGGCGTCTAAAACACCGTTCACACTCAGACTATTTTTCTGTTGAAAGTCTTCGAGGGCCGTTTTTGAAGCCGGGCCAAAAATGCCGTCGGTGTCAATGTCATACCCTTGTTTGACCAGGGCTTTTTGGGCGGTGGCAATATCATCGCCGCGCATGAAGGGGCGAGTGACCGAGACAATCCGCTGGCCGACCTCAAATTTCTCACCCTGTGCATCAAAATATTGCTGAGGCGATGCTAAGACCCCGCTTAGAAACTGTTGTCCTGGTGGGCTAAGAGATTCACCAGGGACTTCTTTAAGAAATAGTTCGGCTTCGGAGAGTCGTCGCTTTAGACCTACTTCGGCACTGCTGTCGGGAGCCCGGTGGGTCACTAGCGCTGCCTCAACCTGATCCCATTGACCTTCTTGAAGTACTTGGGTCAGGGTCTCAAATCCTTCAGCGCCATAAAAGTTTGTGCCCACGTCATAGGCGAAGCTGACAATGGCCCCGCGTTGATTGTCGTTGAACGTAGACCAGTTAGGAATCTTTTTCTGCGGGGGTAAGACCTTGGCTATTTTTTCCAATAACAGTTCTTCTGCGCCGTCCTCAGGAGGGGTGTCTCCAAACTCATAGGTTTTGATCAGCTTAACCCCAGAATCCGGGAGTTCGGCAATGGTATTGGCTAGATCGGTATTTGAGTCTGTGGTATTTGAGTCTGTGGTATTTGAGTCTGTGATAGAGTCTGGCTCTGTGACGGGGTCTAGGCCCAGATCCAGCTCAGGTTCTAACGGCTCTAACCCTAGCACTAACTCTGGCTCGGCCTCAGTGTCTAAGTCCAGATCTAAATCTAAATCATCTAAGTCGGATGCCAACTCTGTCTCTAACTCCAGGGACAGATCGGGCTCTGGAGCCAGCAGTTTTGTCCAGGTGGCGTCTTGCAAAATGCCATCGGTGGGCAGATTGTTCTTTTCTTGAAAGTCTTTAAGGGCAGCACTGGAAGCCGGGCCAAAAATGCCGTCTGCATCGATATCGTAGCCATTTCTGACTAGCGTTTTTTGGGCGATCGCAATGTCATCCCCCCGCATAAACGGACGCGTCACTGAGACAATCCGCTCACCGGGGTCAAAGGTATCGGCCAGCGCGTCAAAATACGCCTGGGGGGCCTCTAAAATGCCGCTGAGGAACTGTTGTCCCGGTGGCCTCAGATACTCCCCTGGCACCCCCTCAAGAAATAGCTCAGCCTCTGAGAGTCGCCGTCGCAACAGCCCTCTCTCTACGCTGGTGCCCCGGTTACGATAGAGCACAAGGGCGGCTTCGATTTGATCCCATTGGCTTTCACTTAGCACGCGAGTAATGGTTTCAAAGTTATTCGCCCCGTAGAAGCGTGCCCCCAGATTGTAAGCAAAGCTCAAAATAGCTCCGCGCTGGTCGTCGTTGAAGCCAGACCAGTTAGGAATGTCCTCCAAGGGCGGCAGGAAATCTCGTTCAATTTGCTCTATGAGCAGGTCAGTCGCTTCTTCTTGAGAAATCTTGTCACCGATGGCAAACGCTCCGCCGCTCTTAGTGCGGGTACTGCCATAACCAATCGTGTAGGGCTTACCGCCACTTAGGGGATCTGGATAAGCTTCTAGACGCAGTCCTTCAAACTTTTTGATCAGGGCGACGCCAGCTTCAGGGATACCAGCCATGATGTCCATTTAGTAAATGAACTTCAATTTTGGACCCGAATGTGAAAAATGGC
>JBCCRZ010000099.1:0-12984 GCA_039200855.1 Cyanobacteria bacterium P01_D01_bin.44
GCGATCGCAATCGTATGGTCTTCGATCAAATAGCGCCCCTGGGTGTTTTTCAGGGCTGCAAACGGGACCAAAAAGAGACTGCGATGGGGCACAAACACCACCTTTGCCATCGGGTCAGTCGGCAATTGATCGGCAATCGGTTCAATCAATACGTCGTGAAGCTGCCTCAGCACATCGTCACGATTTGTGCTTGCCGCCGCGGTAAATGTCGGCCCAGGGGCTGGGCCAGGGGCTGGAAAATTGGCCTCAAATAATTCGCCAAAACTGCGCACGCCGATGGCGGCTTGGGTGGTTTGGACCAAGTCCGTCAGCGAGGTCTCCAAAGTAGATAAATCTACCTGTTTGAAAGTAATCTCACCGTCTGGTTGGATGACCCAAATTAGCAATTGCTCATCGGTAAAGCGGGTGTGGCTGGGGGAGGGTTGGCGCACAATCGAATATTGCACCAGCGTCGATTGTTGAGTTTTAGCCAACTCTCGCAGTTGGACCACCGAGGGCGGTGGGGCGATATCACGAGCTGTCAATAGTTCGGCAAAGGCACGAGCACGACCCCGTTCGGCGGTTTCCAAAGCGGCCTCGGGTTGACCCTGGGCTACCAGGGTCTGCTGCATCAACTCATACAGATAAGCCTGGGTTTCAAAGAGAGACACTTTTTCTGGGTCAAACAGGCCGGGCTTGAGCTGTTCAAAGAGTTCCAGGGCCTGATCAAGCTCTGCTTGGGCATCGCTCAGCTGATTTTGTCTGTACCAAATTTGGGCACGACGTCCCAATACCTTGATCTGGCCGCTGCGTTCTTGCCGATAATCGGCCCAATCATAGGCCTCTTCATAAAACGCCAGGGCCTGTGAATACTCTTCTCGGGCGGCAGACAGTTGCCCCAGGTTTAGCAAACTGCGCGTTTGGGAGATATTGCCCCTACGGGTATATCCCAGGGCCTCTGCAAAGGTGGTTTCGGCTGAGTCCAGCTCGCCTTGTTCTAGATAGGTTTCACCCAGGTTGTTAAGAATGCGTTCTAACCCAACGGTGTCCCCAATCGAAATGGCGATATTGCGGGCGTTTTGGAAGGCTTCAATTGCCTGGTCATAGGTTTTTTGCTGTCGATAGGTTTGACCCAGGCGGTTGAGGTTACGGCTGACCGCCAACCGATCTCCCGTTGAGTGCGATAGGGCCAGGGCTTCGGTATAAATGTCTTGAGCTTGGCCATAGTCGCCCAGATCGTAGTAAACATCCCCTACCCCAGCTGTTGCGATGGTGAGATTGCTGCGACTGCCGCTGGTTCGCCGGGCTTGTTCTAGATAGCTCAGGGCTCGAGAGTACTGTCCCAGCACCCGGTAGGTTTGCCCCAGCCCAATCCGAATCTGGCGGCTTTCGTCCAAATTGGGGGGCCCACCCACCGCACTTTGGGCAAGGTTTAATAACCGCTGTGCTTGCAGCACATCTCCAAATTCCAGGCGGACCAGCCCCTGAAAGAGCCATAGTTGACGCTGATGCTCCGGGCTCAGGGAGAAGGTTTGCTCAGCCAGCCGCAAGGTGCGCTCGGCACGATCATACTTGCCCAGACGATAATAGGCTGCTCCCAGCAGCAAAGCGGTGTCGCGAATACCGTCGGTGTCACTGGCGGTCTGGTAAAGCCGCAGCGCCTGCTCCAGGGTGGGTACGGCACTGCGATAGGCGTTGAGCTCTAGTAGGGATTCTCCTCTCTCTTGTAGTTGCTGCGCTGCCTCAGGCTCAACGGGTTGGGCAAAGACAGCGGGGGACAAGCCCAGCAGCAAGATTAGAAAACTGCCGAGCCCTTGGCGATAGTTCATAGAGGGAGAATTTTTATAGCGGTGCTGATCCCTGTTTACGAGGGATGTGCGATCGCATCCGACCAGTTACCAATCATCATGACAATTTTGCTAAACACATTTTTGAGGTGAGTAGATAAGCCCTATCTGCATAGTCTTAATTAGTCATGACTTAATTCGTCATTAATTTAACGCCTACAGTGGCGGGGTAGGTTTTAGGCTAATTGATCCATTCTCTAGACCTATGCCGATTAAAATCCTCTTGCAAACTACGCTGCTGCCGACGGATCATGACGATTGGACGATTCGTCGATTTTCATTGCTGCAACGCTATTTGGGCTCATTGACGGATGAATCGGGGGCTCCTCTCGTGGCGGTGGTAGGTCGCGATCGCACCCCAGATGAAACCGGCAACGATCCGGTCTTGAGCACCCTAGACAGTCAGGCTGTGGACGAACTCTGGCTGTTTGCTTTAGATGTTGGCGGTGGGCTGAGTGATAAAGACTGTAAGGGTATCACCCGCTTCCACCAGCGCGGCGGGGGCATTTTAGCGACCCGCGACCATCAAGATATGGGGATCTCTATGCGTCCTTTGCAGACGATTGGCCCATTTCATTACTTTCGCACCTGTCAACCCGATCCTGACCCAGACCGCTGCTGCCGGGACGATACTGAGACGATGACCATTGACTGGCCCAATTATCATTCGGGCAAAAATGGCGACTATCAGACTATCACCGCCGTTGATGCCAGTCATCCGTTGCTGCAAGGCCCCAATGGCGTGATCCAGCGCTTTCCCGCCCATCCCCACGAGGGTGGAGTGGGTGCCCCTGTGAACGCACCCCATACACAGGTGATTGCCATGGGCAAAAGCAAGGTGACTGGACGAAACTTTAACCTGGTGGTGGCTGCAGATTGGGCTCAAGATGACTCAGACCAGACCCTTGGGCGGGTAGTGGCCCAATCGACTTTTCATCATTTTGTGGACTACAACTGGGATATCGATCAGGGCTGCCCGAGTTTTGTGGAGGAGCTACCGGGCAAAGCCATCAAGGACGATCCCAATGGGCTGGAGGATATCCAGGCCTATGTGAAAAATTTGGCGCTGTGGTTAGCTCCAGTGGCTTGATGACGTCATGGGTGATGCTGACGAGGGCCAGAAACCGGACTTCTTTGAGGGGTTTGCCCCGCACTTTGAGGACTACCGAAGAAATCTGGTTTCTGGGAGGGCTCATTCGATGTGATAGCAGCGCGATCGCTAATACCCTTTTCTAAGGATCGCCGACCGGCTTTGCTTCCACATTCAAAACGTCTACTTGCTCAGCTCCCAGGTCAACCACTTTGAAAAGGAAGCTGTAGGCGACCCGCCACTTACTTCCACCACAGTCTAGGGTGACGGTTTTCTGGTTTAAGCGCTTGACCTGTCCATAGCGCTCGTTGCCATCTCGATCAAAAAAGCCAACTCGATCACCCACTGAGACTTCATTGCGGCCTAGCCCTTCTTTCACGTTTTCGATAATGCTCGTATCGGTCCCATGGATATTGAGGGCATAGTACGGGATACTCCACTCCACCTTATCTTCTACGTTCTCAACCAGGACTCTGGTGCGTTGAAATTTGAGTAAGCGGGCTTTAACAATACGGTTCTCAGAAGCATCAAAATATTCAACCTGATCGCCCGGGTGTAGCCGCCGTTTGACCTCAGTAATCCGCCCAGGGTCGTCCAGCATTCGGCGGATAGCATTCGAGAGCCGATAAAGATCGAAGCCAGTAGCGCTATCAAGGGCCTTAACAATGTCTGAATAGTTCACGATCTGAGTCGTTCAAAGCGCTTTAGAGCTGCCCTAAAAATCAGGGTTTTCTTGAAATCATGCTAGCACCTGAAGCGTTAGCAAACTGCATCACTGCCTAGGCAGTGATCAAGCCTTACGATTCTAAAAAAAGTAAAGGGGAGCAGCTTTTAGCAGCTGTTGTTGAGTACCTAGAAGACGAGGCAGACAACAAGTCCCATGATTGATATATCTTTTGCTTTGAACCCTTGATAAAACGGGTAAATGTCTTCTGACTCGAGGCTAGGCAAGAATGGTGGCACCTCTAAAATAATCTTGGAGTTGTTGCTGATGGTCATGGGCCAGTGCCTCATGGGGAATTGCACCCGCGGCAAACGACTGAACATCTAAGACCTCAGCTCGATCAATAATCTTAAAATCGCCATCTACGTTGGCCTCTAGGGCAACGCAGATGGCATGAAATCTGGGGTCGCGCTCAGGGTGAGAATAAATGCCCACCAGACGTCCCACCGACAATACTCTGAGCCCCGTTTCCTCAGTCAGTTCCCGTCGGGCGGCGGTGGCAATATCCTCGCCCCAGTCGACAATGCCCCCTGGTAGACCCCAGCGACCGCTGTCTCTGCGGCGGATCAGCACAATCCGGCCATCGGGCATAATCGGGATGACGCTAGTCCCCACAATGGGGCGTCGCAGCAACAGCCCCAGTAAGGTGCGAATCGGTCGCCATACTTTTTGCATGGGCGTTATGATGCTGCCTCAATATCGGCTAACACTTCGGCAGGGTGCGGCTCTGCTTTGACCTTGGCATAGATTTTTTCAAGTTTGCCATCGGGGCCAATCACAAAGGTGCGACGGGTAATGCCCATATACTCTTTGCCCATAAACTTTTTGAGGCCATAGCTCTCATAGATTTCAGCCACCTTGCCCCCCTCGTCTACGAGTAACGGAAAAGGCAAATCATACTTGGTGGCAAACTTTGTATGGGCTTTAGCATCATCAGCGCTGACCCCCAGGATCACCACATCTTTAGCCTGAAAAGCGTCGTAATTATCCCGAAACCCACAGGCTTCTTTGGTGCAGCCGGGGGTATTGTCACGGGGATAAAAATAGAGCACAACGCGCTTGCCTTTGAGGTCGGCAAGGCTATAGACGGTGCCGTCTGCGTCGGGCAAACTAAAGTCGGGGGCGGGGTCTCCAACCTGAAGTTTCATGGATATTAACCAGGGTTGTGATGTCTTAAAGATTGTATACCGTTGTGGATTTTGGATTTTAGATTGGATAGGGGATGGGTTCGCTTTTTTGAGATAGCCCCTCGAATTTTTGAATAGATTTCAGGAATCCACCATTTCTAGCCAATAGTTTCTTTGAATACAGCTTTGATCAGATACAGCTTTGGAGCAAGTATTCCCGACAGCAAAGAGGGACAGGTGCTTGATCATCCACCTATGGGAACCCTGGATCTTGTCGTTGTAACAGATTTTGCAAGAGATCCGAGGAAATGTTTATGATTTTGCCTTCTCAACGCGCTATGGCCCTGGTCACAGGCTTTTTACTAAGTACCTTAGTGGGTTGCACTCAATCGGCGGAGCCCCTTCCCCCCTCCAACACCACTGCCGACACCTCCTCGATCACGCAATCTGATACCCCACAAACAGCCCCCCCAGAAGCGTCTGCCAATGCTGAAAAGCAAATCACGTCAGACACAGCTTCAACACCACTCACCCCAGGCCGCTATTGTTATCAGCTAGAAGACGAAACGACGACGGCCAATATTCGCCTCACCCTGGCCTCAGACAATCAAATCACTGGCGATACCCAAGCCACCATCCATAACCAAGAAGCTGGATACTATACTAGCTACCTACAGAAATTTACAGGCACTCAAACTGCCCCTCAGACCCAGGTCAACATCACCACCTGGATTGAATATGACGTGCAAGAGAGTACAGAAACCTGGACGGTGGGAGCTGATACCCTCGAAACTGAGCGCCTCACTTTGACGACGGCTGACTGCGCCGTGGTGAGTCAGGGTTTTCAGGACGAGTCAGGGTTAGAAGCCAGTGATTTACTGTCTGATGTCACCTTACACACCCAGTCAGTGCAGTTTGAGCCCGGCGCTAGCTCGGCCACCTTTAGCAACAGCGTGATTCGCGGCGAACGCGATGTCTATCAGCTTGGGGCCGAAGGCGGTCAGCAGATGACGATTACAGTGGACGCTTTAGAGGACAACGCTGCGTTTGACGTGATCAGCCCAAGTGGCTTGATTTTAGAGAGAGAGGCTACCTCAGCTGACCTACTATTGCCCCACACCGGAGACTATCAGGTGCTGGTGGGCGGCACCCGTGGCAATGCGTCCTATACCCTCACCATGGGTATTGAGTGAAAAATTGAGTCAGGAAGCAGACTATCGCGGCACGATCACCTCAACCAGGGGTCGAAATTCGGAGGTCAGGTTGGCGCGGCTGGTGACGAGGGTTGGATATGACTTTTGACTGTAGTCTTCACCGACTGTGAGGGGAAAGACTGGCTGCCCATCTAAGGGGGTCCAGATTGCCCCTGCGGCCTGGGTGATCGCCCAAACCGCGGCAATATCCCAAATCTTAGGAGTAGCCTCGACTGCCCCCAAACTCACTCCGGCAGCCACGGTGAGCAGGTTATAGGTAGCTACCCCCAGCATCCGAATTTTGCAGGGAAATGGCTTTTTCAAGACAGCTAAACTCCGGGCACAAAGGCTAAAGAACTGACTGCCCGACGGAGCCTCTTGAGAGGTATGAATGGGTCGATGGTCGAGAAACGAACCACTGGGGTCTTGCAAACCAGATGCCCCCATCCAATAACCGTGAAAGCGCTGGTCGAGGGTGGGGATATAAACGTGACCAAAGACTGGCGTACCTCTATAGAGCAGCCCCAGCGAAATGCCCCACAGCGGGATGCCCCGCGTAAAATTGGTGGTGCCATCGATGGGGTCAATAACCCAGCACCAGTCCGTAGCGGGGAAGATGTGCTCGACTTCTTCACTGAGCACCCCGTGGTCGGGAAATTCTCTTTGCAGTAAGCGACGCAGCTCGGCATCGGCCCACTTGTCTGATTGGGTGACCAGGCTACCGTCAGTTTTGGTTTCTGCCGTCGCTGAGCCAAAGTCTTTGAGCAGCTGAGCCCCCACGCGGGCGGTGGCAGCTTCGGCAGTGTCTAAAATGTGTTGCCAGTTGGGGGGCATGGTTCTGAAAATATGGAGTATTTAATCCATATCACTTTCTAGCGCGGCGGTAATGGCGGCTTTGGCGTTGAGTTGAAATTCGCGAATATTGACGCGGCTGAGGAGTGAGATCGCAACCAGCATCCCCACCGCCTGGGTAATAAATACCAGCGCATAAGCGGGCAGCAACTGACCATCCGGGATAGGACCTTCGTAAAAGAGGCCCATCACCTGTTTACCCAACGACAAGATCCCGCCGCCAAGTACCGTAGACCCACCCCGAGCCATCGCCTGGGCTAGCCCCCAGGCACCGATAAACGTGCCTGCCGTTTCGGCCACAGTCAGATCAAGCATCAGTAAAATCGACCCGGTAGTCAGCACACCCGCTGCCAGCCCAAAAAGAGAAATCGCGGCCATCAAGACCAGCGGAGAGGCTGTCAAACCCGATAGACTCAGCAGCACCAGACAAAAAGCGGCCCAGAGGCACCCTATTTTGATCGTACGCTTTTTGCCCCAGCGAGGGGCCAGTAAAAAACCCGTGCCGATGATGCCTAACAAGGTACCCATGCCGAAAAAAGCATTGAGCTGGGTGGTTTCCGAAATTTTCATGCCAAAGATTTGGCCACCGTAGGGCTCCATCACCGCATCCTGCATAAACAGACTAAGGCTCAGGGTCAGCAAAAACACAAAGAAAAGACCGGTCTGACGGCTGGCAGTAAGGATCTTGAGCGCCCTACCCAGGGTAATACTCGCGTCTCGAGTGCTAGCACGGGCACGCTGCTGCAGCCGGGAGTATTTCTTCTCAATGCCAAAGGTACTGATAATCGCCAGGCCACAGACAATAGCTGGGGCCACAATAAATAAGCGGTTGATCGAGCTTTGTAACTGCTCCAGAGAGGGCTCATCGCCAAGGGATTTGAGCACAATCGAGGTAATGATTACACCAAAGATAATCCCTACCATCAGCATGCTCCAGCCGATGCCCACCAGTTTAGATTGGGTCTCATCCTCTGAGACATCTACCAGTAGGGCCGTAAAGGGGGTAGACGTGGCCGACAGAGCCAACCCGTAGAGGGCAAACATCAGGGCTAGCAGGGCCACCCACGGATAGACTTGAGGGTCCCAGCCAGTTTCTTCGACACGGGCCCCAATCCGCCAAACGACTTGCACCGCAAGGTAGGCCATTACCCACATCGAGACGATGCCTGTCCAGATGTAGCCGCTGCGATGGTAGCCAAACAGGGGTTTGGTGTCAGACAGTTGCCCAAACCAAACCCGAGCGGGGGCCATAAACTGATGCACAGCTATCGTGCCAGCTGCAATCAGAGCCGGTACCCTCAACTCATCAATCATCACCCGGTTAAGGACGCCCAGGGTCAGCAGGGACATGATGCCCAGGCCCATAT
Source organism: Cyanobacteria bacterium P01_D01_bin.44 (assembly GCA_039200855.1). GTDB lineage: Bacteria > Cyanobacteriota > Cyanobacteriia > Phormidesmidales > Phormidesmidaceae > SIO4C1. The sequence continues at coordinate 8,180 of JBCCRZ010000099.1, forward strand.
TAAAGACCCCCAGCCTCATCATGCTAAAGAGCCCCAGCTGAGGGAGGGCAGTGTCTGGCACGGTTGGCAAAAAATCAGGGATATTGTGACTGCTCATAACTTAGCGGAGGTGCCCACACGACAAAGGAAGTTACCCAGTTACCTCAGCATATCGGGTAAAGGTCGTCTCATCACCAACCCATGAGAAAAGTCTGGGAAAGGTCCGGTATCCGCAACAAGGTTTCTCAATTCATTAGACTTTTGCAGTTTTTTGAAGGTTCAATATTGAACTTGAGGTTTGGGGTCGCAAAAATGCCGAATTTCATCATCTAATACATAAGGCGACTACCTCTTAAGCGTTTCTTCGCAATAAGGTGCATACATCCAGTTCGCCCCGAGTGCATCTTTTTTCTTTCTACATCACAAGCGTCTAATTACGTCGTAATACGGTCCAACCTTCTCTGGGGTGGGCTTAATTGCGGTGTCAAATATTTTTTGGACGCACTCAAAAAAATGTTCAATCAGTCAAAAAACTGAGGAGAGTTCCTGTGTCTTATTGTTTTTGGTCCAGCACCCAAGTATTTTTTGAGGGATCTGAGTATGGTGACTTTATCGTAGCAAACGGCCTAGACAACATCATTAATAGCAATGGCGGCAACGATATTATCTTTGCGGGTAGCGGCAATGATGTTGTCAATGCTGGCGCGGGTCATGATTTAGTCTTTGCCGGTAGCGGTGACGATATTGTTAATGCCGGCGCTGGCAACGATTGGGTCTACGGCGGCAGCGGCAACGATACGCTCAGCGGCAACGAAGGCAACGACTTTATCGTGGCGGGCTGGGGCGATGATCTGATCGACGGCAATGAAGATCACGACATTATCTATGCTGGCTACGGCAACGACACTGTCTTTGGCGGTACTGGCAACGACTTTATCGTGGCAGGGGCAGGCAATGACGAGGTCCGCGGAGGCGGTGATAACGATGTCATTTTTGGTGGTGACGGCAACGACAATCTGTCTGGCAACGATGGTGACGATCATCTCTATGGTGGTGATGGAGATGATATCCTGATCGGCGGTCAGGGGAATGACAGGCTAGTGGGGGGCTCAGGTAACGATACGCTCACAGCATTGCAAGCTGTTGACTACCTCAACGGGACCGATCGGCATAGCGCTGGTGCCTTTGAGCGAGATACTCTCATTGGCGGCTTAGAAGCCGATCGGTTTATCTTAGGCGATGCTCAACAGGCTTACTACATTGCCGATGGATTTAATGACTTCGCTGGCATCAATGATTTTCAGCTAGGTCTTGATACCTTGGTACTCAATGGCTCAGCCAATGATTACACCGTTCAAGTCTCAGGAAATGGCACCGACAGCCAAATTTTCTATCAGGGCGATCGCATTGCCATTTTGGTCGATGTGAACGGCCTAAATCTTAGCACCAGTGCTGAGTTTGTATAGTCAGTAGATTGATCTAAAAGGGCGGGGCCTCATACGATTCAACTGAGTTGATTGTCGAAGTCCTGCCCTGTGGCTTCACCCCCTAGCGGCAGCCCATGGCTTTAGTGGTATTTGACCATCAACTGACGGATGTGTCCGGCCAGTTGCTGAGCACTCTCTTTGACCGCTAGCGTGCCAGTCGCCTGAGCCATGTTATCGAGTTGCTCAGGATCTTGTAAGAGAGAAAGCACCTGCGCTTTGAGATGTTCGACTGTTAAGGTTTCTTGTCGATATACAAGGGCCGCCCCCCCCGCTGAAAAGGCAGCAGCATTGTAGGCCTGATGATCTTCGGCTGCGAAGGGGTAAGGGATCAAAATAGATGGGGTTTGGGCCATGGCCAACTCGGTCAGAGTCCCTGCCCCGGCTCGACTGATCACCAGGGTGGCACGCTTTAGTAAGGCAGCTACATTGCTATAAAACGGTCGGTGCATATATTGCGGGTGACTAAGGCAATCGGCCTCGGGGTCATTGCTGCCGGTTTGGTGGATCACCCACGCCCCGGCCTCAAACCAGGCTGGGGCAGCAGCCCGCACCATTTTATTGACCGCAACTGCGCCCTGACTGCCTCCCACGACCAAAATCATGGGGGCCTCCGCGGGGATGGATAAATCGTTGGAATCGGCTTGCATCGTTGAGAAAAATTGACTGCGCACCGGGGTCCCTACACACAAGGTTTTGGCTTTTGGTAAATGTTTTGCGGCTTCTTGAAAGCCTAGGGCGACCAAACTACACCAGCCACTGAGCCAGCGGGTTACCTTGCCAGGCAGGGCATTGGACTCATGCAAAATGGTGGGAAGCCCCAGGGTGCGCGCCGCCACAATCGCCGGGGCGGCAATATATCCGCCCGTGGTAAACACGCCCTGAAAATCTCCCTGTTTGAGTAAACGACGGACTTCAAGGGTTGAGCGCACAAACTGAAACAAAAGCTTTAGATACCCTAACCCTAGCCGTCCCTGGGCCCCCCCCATGCGAACTAGATGGAGCGGATAGTGCTCAGGGACTAGCTCAGTCTCAAGCCGATTAGGTACCCCAAGCCACTCAATATCGTAGTCAGATAGGTGCTCTGCGGTCGCGATCGCAGGAAATAAATGCCCGCCCGTACCGCTAGCCGCAATCAACAGCTTGCCGCTTTTGGGGCCGTTTTGATGATGCATCTGACGATCGATTAAACTGTCAGCCATAATTGGGATATCCGAAACACCCGATCGCAGGGTAACTTGGTTATACACTGCACCCGGTTCGTTAGAGACTGCTCTGAGATAACTTATCTGAAGACAGATTCTAGAAATAAACCACGGGTTTGAGATATAGCCAACGTTATTATCCGTCGAACGGTGCCCGAACGGTGACCCCAAAACTCATGAGGAGCAGATTTTAATGACTAAACGTCGCACCTGGCAGCTTTTTTTCCTCGGTTTAGCGGGTCTTGCCCTGGGCTGGGCACCCCATGTCACCCCCCAGGCCAAAGCGGCTTCCCCAGAGACAGCCCCCCCCGAGCTGAGCGGAGCGCTGACGCAATTAGAAACCGCTGCCAATGCGCAAGATTTGGACGCAGTGATGGCGTTTTATAGCGACTCATTTACTAACGAAGATGGGTTTACCGAAGCCACCCTGCGGACCTCTCTGGGGGAGCTTTGGGAGCAGTATGAAACCCTCAGCTATCGCATCGAGCTGCAATCCTGGGAATCGACAGACGATGGGTACATCGCTGAAACCGTCACCTATATCAACGGTACTCGCCTGACGCCCCGACCCCTGAGTCTAGAGTCCGTCATCCGCTCAAGACAGCAATTTGAGGGCGGCGACATTGTCTCACAAGAGATTTTATCTGAGCGCAACCAGCTTACATCAGGAGACAATCCCCCTGATGTGACCGTGCTGCTGCCCGAACGCGTCGCCCCCAGTGAGAGCTATAGCTTTGATGCCATTGTGCAGGAACCACTGGGGGAGCGATATCTTTTGGGCACAGCCATTGACGAAGGGGCCACCGCCGAAGATTTCTTTACAGCTCGCCCCCTTGAGCTAGAGCTGCTCTCAGCCGGAGGTCTTTTTAAGCTAGGGGATACCCCCGAAGAGCCAGACAGCCTGTGGGTGTCTGGCCTATTGGTCCGGGATGATGGAATGACGGTGATTACCCGTCGACTCAGAGTCGAGTAATCCCTAAGAGGGCTCCAATCTTAACCGCTAAAAGCTCAGCGTCTCTGCAACCCTATCGCGCTGCTCGGTTGACTCATTGAGCTTTAATCGGTTCATACCGTCGGGTGCGATCGCACCCCAGATATCGGCATCAGCCAGGTTGGCATCGACCAGATTAGCACCGCTAAAGTCAACCGCCCTCAGGTCAGCACTAACCAGGGTCGCGCTGGTCAAATCAGCCTGACGCAGGCAGCTACGACGCAGATTCGCATGGGTTAGATTTGCCTTCGCCAAATTGACATTCCGCAACCTGGCCCACTGCAGATCAATGCCCTCCAAATTGGCATTGGCCAGGTTAGCAAAACTCAAGTCGATTTCCGGTAGACACAGTCCGCTCAAGTCACAGGCGCTGAAGTCCAAATTATGAAATTCTCGCTGCCCCTGCTCATAGAGATTGAGCAATTGACTAACGCTTAACTGTATTAGATGTGATTGCATGTCGAGTTCCTCGTCCGACACTTTATATGTGAGGCAACGATAAAGCTTGTGACAGCCATCCCCATCTTTAAACCGGATCAGGCGTTGGGTGTATGGATGGGAACCATTGGAATACATAGGTCTCCGGAATCTGAGCAATTTTTAAGCGCCGCTTCCGTTTGGGGACCGACAATGCCATCAATTGGGCCAGTATAAAATCCTAAATTTTTGAGGCGCAGTTGTAATGTTTTGCGCTGTGAAGCCTGCATTCGGGTAGAAATATCTAATAAAAGCTGCTCTAACCAAACCTGATCAAAAGATTGCTGTAGCTTTTGCTGAGTTTGACTAATCTCAGCATCATCAATCAAGTGATGCCAATGGGCCAGCATATGATCGGCCTCATCAATCAAAAAGCTCAGCATGGCATCATCGCAAGCTTCCCCTAAAATCTCAGCTATGCGATCGGCATCGGCATCATTCAGGGTTAGCTTGGCTGAGATTTCGCAATATTCTTTGACAATGTCTCGATATTGAATTGCGTGATGCACTAAAGTCGGTGAATTTGTCATGTAAAACTCTCCAATCACCAAAATCCATGACATCGCCTGGGCCACCTCTTAGCGTGGAGAGGGCCAGAATTTGCCCACACACCAAAAAGCCACGTCAAAACGACGCCTGCCTAATTTGAGATCAGCACAGATCACCCCC
>JBCCRZ010000100.1:0-12932 GCA_039200855.1 Cyanobacteria bacterium P01_D01_bin.44
CCTTGATGGGCTTTCTAGATGAGTAGGTACCCTGGTAGGGTTTCAAATCAATATTGAGACCGCACCACTTGACAAACCACCCGAGCGTTTGGCAAGCCTTAGCCCGCATCGCGCTATTGGGTTCATGCTGTTGGGCAGCAATTAAGACTGCTTCTTCATTCAAAGGTTGAGACATGGGTAACCACTTGAGGGCCGCATTCCAGTAATCGACGCGCCACCGGTAATCCTTGTCACCCGTTAATTTGTTCTCATAAAGATGCTGTCGATACCGTTCGACCCAAGCCTCGCAAGTCGAGCCAACCCCTTGGCCATATTTCAACCAATCAAAGGATTCAGTTGCCAGAAGGACTCCCAGGGCCTTGGCCTGCGTCTCTGCCTCTGCAAGACCGTCAGGATTTGCATAAATGCCCAGGGCAATTTGCTGCTGATAGGGGGTCTTACGTTTTGACCCAGGTTTAGGGGGTAATGTGGCCCGTAGATACAGCCTTTTTCCTCGTTGCTGTACCGAGACCCCTGTTAATGACGCTTTTAACCGGGTATTGACCGCCTCTAGGGTCAGTTTTCTGGGGGGCATTTCTGCATTAAACCTGCACTAAATCTTGCATTTATAGTCGCATAAACATGCACATACACAAATGCAAGTTTAGTGCAATGTACACGACGAAGTCCTTGAAACAGCTTAATTAGGAGCTTTTTATGGATTTAATACAGTTCATATTTCATAAGCTGGCACGGCAACGCTCCGTTATAGACCGGGAACCGTTTTGCTGATTTGAGGCCAATGGTACTTGACAGCATCTTATTGCCACTGAGCACATAGGCAGTCCAGCCTTTGAACCGTTGTTTAAAGACATCGCCTAGCTGTTTATAAAATGTGCCTAGCTCGGCTTTGTTGCCGATGCGTTCGCCGTAGGGGGGGTTACAGATAATCACGCCCTGGTCGGCAGGGGGTTCAACGTCGGTTAGCTCGACACAGTCCAACTTAACGTGCCAGATGACGCCGCTGTGTTGGGCGTTGGTGTGGGCCTGATCGATGATGTCAGGGTTGCGATCGCACCCACCAATCACCGCACTCAATTTCTCCTTTTGTACCTGCCGCGCCTCCTGCTGAAGCTGTTCCCACAGGTCTTCATTAAAATCAGGCCAGGTCTCAAACCCAAACTGTTCTCGAAATAAGCCAGGGGCAATATTCAACGCCTGCAGGCTGGCCTCAATAGGGAGCGTACCAGACCCGCAAAGCGGGTCAAAAAAGGGTTGGTCCGGCGTCCACTCTGAAAGCTGAATCAGGGCTGCTGCGAGGGACTCTTTTAGAGGAGCTACACCCATGGCGGGGCGATAGCCGCGACGATGTAAGCTACTGCCGGAGCTGTCAAGGCTCACCACGCACTGGTCTTTCTCAATGTGGACATTTACCAGCACGTCGGGGAGTTGGGTCTCGACGTCGGAGCGTTCGCCAAACTGTGAGTCTTGCTGATCGACAATGGCATTTTTAACCTGGACTGCGGTGAAGTGAGTATGGTTGAGCTGCCGATTTTTACCCGTGGCCCTGACCGCCAGGGTTTGATCCGGGGTCAGGTAGTCGCCCCAGTTAATTTGCTGAATGCCGCGATAGAGGGCGTCGGCATCCTGACTCGGCACTTCATCCAGATTGACAAGAATCCTGAAGGGTAAACGTGCCCAGAGATTTACTCGGTAGAGCAAGTTGCGATCGCCTTCAAAGCTAACTCCACAAAATCCGGGTTCAACGGACTTTGCCCCCAACTTTTCCAGTTCCGCTGCGGCTAAAGCTTCCAGCCCCCGCGCCACGGTCGCAAAACACTGCATGATCATCTCTCGACTTCAAGGTTTTTAGATTGGGAAAACAGTTTGAAATAGAGCGACTGAAAAATCTCTTTTAGCGGAAACAGTAGGTAGGTTAATGGGTTAATCGTAACAATGATATTGCGCACATCCCACTTAGCCAGGGTGATAATTGCCCTGGCCACCCAGTCTGCCGACATCAAGCCAATAGGGTTGAGGTTACTCTTAAACGGCCCTAAGATCAGCTTGCGAATCACACAGGGAGCATCTTGTCGGCGCAGCGTAATTAAATCCCCAATCAGCCGTTTTGAGGTCTCATACAAGGGGCTAAAAGCCGGGTTGACCTCTGCTTCTGACGTATTTACCCAAATCTCTTTGGCGACTCGCCCAGTAGCGCGATCAGCCGCATCATCAACTGTGCTCAGAAACACCTCCATCAGCCGCCAGGCAGAGAGGGCATTGATCTCTAGCGAAGCTGCTATTGCAGCTTCGGTGCGACCGCCGTGGACATTTACCCCGTGGTTGATCAACAAAATGTTCACGGCCTGCAATTGAGCTTTAAGGGCGGTTTCCTGACCCACCTGCCAGGTGAAGGTATCGACTGAGCCCTCAATATCTGTCCGGCCAGAGTGGGTTACCGCGATAGGCTTAGCCCCTTGTTTTGCCAGTTCTCTGATCAAAGCCCGACCCAAGGTTCCCGAAGCACCGGTCACCGCCACCGTTTTTCCCGCTAGAAAACTTGTTTTACCCATGAGCCCCTCGGGGAGGGATTGCCCCTACTTTTTTTGCCCGGTGGGCATTGCCCACCTTACCTATTACTACCTATTATCCAGCACCCTCCGACCTAAACCTCTACCTTTACCCCTCGCCAAAAAGCCACATAACCTTTGATGTTGCCAGCCGCGTCCTTCGGCTCGGGATAGTACCAGGCCGCATCTTTATTTTCCTGACCGTCTACCTCAAGGGTGTAGTAGCTGGCTTGTCCTTTCCAGGGGCAGGTCGTGTGAGTGCCACTGGGTTTGAAATATTCTTGTTTGATGGCATCCGGGGGAAAATATTGATTGCCTTCCACGACTTCACAGCGATCGCTTTCGGCTAAAATGACCCCGTTCCAGATGGCTTTCGGCATGACCTTTCCTGACTGCATTTACGTCTTTGATAGTAGTCCAGATTTTGACACTTTTGCGGCTGTCCCATTAGAGCCGACGGTTTCAATCATTCAAATCTAGGCTAGGGCTATACCCATTCAACATTTAGCTCCGACGCGTGACCCCTCTGCTTGACCTCTCTGCTAAGGATGACGACCCCCCTCAGCGAGCACCCTCTTTATAAACCTTCATCACAAATCTGCCTCTGCAATCTGCGAGTGACCAACAATTGGATAAATTCTGACCTGACGCTTGAGCCTATCGACCCCCTGACACCTTGATCGCATCCAGACCCCTCGTTTTCTCTATGGAAACCCTCAAGTTTTTAAATTGGACGCGGTTTAGCAAACAGCCTTTAAAATATCGCGGAGGGAACAAGGAACTTTTACCATGACTGTTGCATCCAAATTGACCGAGCAAGAACGCCACAACCTGAGTCGAGCCGTTAACTACAGTCAGGTTCAAGGGCTCTCAGAAATCTGGCCCATCGCCGCCCAAAAGTTTGGCCCGGTAATCGCGCTGCACGACCCCCACAGTAGCCCGCCAGTCAAATTAACCTATGCCGAGCTAGCCCAGCAGATCGCCACCTTCGCAGCCGGTCTGCAATCCCTGGGCATCCAATCGGGGGAGAAGGTGGCGCTATTTTCTGATAATCAGCCTCGCTGGCTGATTGCCGATCAAGGGTTGATGACGGCTGGGGCGATTGATGCGGTGCGGGGCTCCCAGGCCGACAAAGAAGAGTTGGGCTACATTCTCAAACACAGCGACAGCATTGCCCTGATTGTGCAAGACCAGGACACCCTGGGTAAGATTGCCGATCAGCTTAGCGATGCACCCCTCAGATTTATTGCGCTACTCTCCGATGAAACGCCTGCGCTCGAAACCACGGCAAAACTGCTCAATTTTTCTGAAATCATGGCTCTGGGGGCGGCACATTCACTACAGCCAGTGACCCATCAACGCGATGGCCTGGCGACGTTGATGTATACCTCGGGCACCTCGGGCAAGCCCAAGGGCGTCATGCTCACCCACAGTAACCTGCTGGCTCAAATTTCTGGGGCCTGCAGCGTGGTGAGCTTTACCCCTGGTCAAAAAACCATGAGCATTTTGCCCATCTGGCACTGCTACGAGCGGACGTTTGAATATTTCACCCTATCCCAGGGGTGCAGTCAGATTTACACCAATATTCGCGCCGTCAAAAAAGACCTGCAGGCCCATCAGCCTAACTACATGGTGGGGGTGCCCCGACTGTGGGAATCAATTTACGAAGGGGTCCAAAAGCAGTTTCGCGAACAGCCTGCCAAAAAGCAGAAGCTGATCCAATTTTTCTTAGACCAGAGCCGTAGCTACATTCAGGCCAGACGGATCTTAGCGAATCTGGACCTTGATAATTTGACCCCGGGCGCACTGGATAAACTGGTGGCCGGTTTCAAAGTGCTGGTGCTGTGGCCGCTGCATAAGCTGGGGGATGCCATTGTTTATAAAAAGGTCCGGGCGGCCACCGGTAGCAACATTAATTTTGTGGTGAGCGGTGGCGGGTCCATCGCCGATCACCTGGAAGATTTTTATGAAATCATTGGGGTCAAGATTTTGGGAGGCTATGGCCTGACTGAGACCGCCCCCATTACCCACGTGCGCCGCCCCTGGCACAATTTGCGGGGAGCCGATGGTCAGCCGCTGCCCGGTACCGAAGCCCGCATTGTGGATGCCGAAACCCACCAAGACAAGCCCGTGGGGCAGAAAGGACTGGTGCTGCTGCGCGGTCCCCAGGTGATGCAGGGCTATTACAAAAATCCAGAGGCCACTGCCAAGGCAATTAGTGCCCAAGGCTGGTTTAATACGGGCGACCTGGGTAAGGTTACCCCCGCAGGTGATTTGATCATTACCGGACGGGCCAAGGACACGATTGTACTGACCAACGGTGAGAATATTGAACCGCTGCCCATCGAAAATGCCTGTGCCCGTAGTGCCTATGTCGATCAGATCATGCTGGTGGGCCAGGATCAAAAAGTCTTAGGGGCTTTAATCGTCCCTAATCTTGAAGCGTTAGAGCAGTGGGCAACTGAGCAGGGTCAGCCTCTGACGGATCAGCCGGGGGACAGTAAAGCTGTACAAGCCTTGTTTAAGCAAGAACTCAACCGTGAAATCAAAGGCCGACCGGGCTATCGCCCCGATGACCGGATTGGGCCATTTGCCTTGCTGACCGAGCCGTTTAGCATTGAAAATGGGTTGCTCACTCAAACCCTCAAAATTCGTCGCAACGTGGTGAGCGATCGCTATCGCGAGACGATTGACAATCTATTTGTCTAATGGTCTAAATTTCACACCGTCTCTTGCTTTTGCCTTTTGATAGGTTTTCTTATGTTTAACTGTGTGATGAGCTCGCAAGCTAGAGGGTTTGGGTTGGCTCCCCGACCTCCCCAGCTTCCCCTGCTTTCTCATCACCCACGCCCCTCCACTCTCCACCCTTTCCCCAGCTCCCCCTTTTAACCCTTCTTTGGGATAGACTATTCAAGGCATTTTGGTATAGCAGTCTACCTAACTGCGGCCTTATTCTCCTGAATGGGCACCTTTTGGGGTGGAAGTACAGTTCAAGATAAGTTGACATTCATTTAAGTCTTATGGAAGATACACAATCACAACTACTACTCAAGCGTGTTATTAACGTCAAAGCAGTGGTCACCCCCCTGTGGAAAGAAGAAGCGCAAAAGCAGTTGCAGAAGCAAATTAATCAAATTGACGGTCGTCTGCAGCAGCTAGAAATGCAGGGACAGCGTATTGTGGGTCAACTGCAACAGCAAGAAGGCGGCGGCGATCAGCTGGGCAATGTTCAAAATAAGCTTAACCAGGACAAGAATCAGCTGCTCCAGCAAAAAAATCAAATCCTGCAGCAGCTCCAACAAGTGCAGACCTTAGAACTCAATAAAGAAGTCAGCCAGGGCCAGATTGAGAGCTTTTTTAAGGTTGCGGTCGGCGACAATATGATCCGCAAAATGCAGGTAGAGGTGCTGTTGCGAGACGGTATCGTTGAAGAAATTCGCGGCGAATTGTAAGGGATTAACGTCTAGGTTATTGATAGAACAACGCTTATTCAAAACCCAATATCCCAATCCAGGGGTCAGATTTTAAGGTCGGGAGGTTGCAAAACCCGATAATTCCTTAAGATTTGGCCCCTTGCTCATTACCTGAGTATTTGTTACATTAGTTAACATTAATGCAGCTTTACAATGCTCTCATTTTGGATGCGCTTCTAGCCATGCTCGGTTAAGAGTCATCTGTACGGTCAACCCGCCCCGTCGTCCCTCCTTGGAGAAGATAGGCTGTCTCATCTTGAGATATTCAAGTTGGCTGTCTTTATCCAGTTCTGATGGTTAACAAGTTATCGCTTGGGTACATCAGCACCGTTGGATTGGCTGAGTTTCAACTGTTTGATATTTGTGCAGCGCCCCGTCTTTTCAAAGGATTTCTATGAAATCAACGTGTTTACTAGAGCTTTATAGTGCAGGTCAGCGCCGTTTTGAAAGGGCCGATTTGCGAGAGGGTGACTTTGCAGGGGTGAGTTTATCAGCGGCTCGATTTGATTGGGCTGATTTGACTGGGGCAAACCTAAGCGAAGCTGTTTTGGAATCTGCCAGTTTCAGAGGGGCCATGATGTGGCGCGCTCAGCTGAGTTGGGCTCATCTGGGGCAGGCCAATTTACATCGGGCTGTTTTGATTCGGAGCCGGTTGACGTTTGCAACCCTTGAGAAGTCTTGGCTGCAAGAGGCAGATTTGCGACTGGCGGATTTGCAGCAGGCAAATTTGCGCGGAGCCAACTTACACGGAGCTAAGCTTTGCTATGCCGACCTGAGTGGGGCTGATCTGACCATGGCCAACCTCTGCGGGGCTGATTTGACTGGGGCTAAGCTTGAGGGCGTGAAGCTAGATGAAGCTTGTTTGACATCGGTTATCGTCTGTGAAAAGCAGTTGGCTGTGGCTCGAGGTGGGACTGAGAATGATTCCGCATCGGTTTTGAGCCCGGTTTAAGGCTAGTCGTTTGTCAAGCTTAAAGTGTCGGTTAGGCGAGGTGAGTGGGTGATGAGGGCTTTACTACTGACCAGCGCAGCGTACTGACTAGCGCAGCGCACCCACCCATCAAACCCGAATATTGAACATTGACAAACGACTAGTGCTGCTGTCTGTCTTAATATCTTCTAGCTGATCGCAATCTTGCGACGGCGGATGGCTCTCAGAAGGCGATCGATGGCGCTACGTTCGTCGTCGCTGAGGGTTTCACTGAGCATGGCGGCCATCAAGCCGTAGCGATCACCCTGGGTGAGTTGGCGAGAGTCAATGGCGGCGGCGGTGAGTTCTGAGATCGCACCCGGTAGCAAGCAAATGCTGTCCAATGTTGAAAGTCCTAAGCGATGTGTTTTTATCAGTATCTAAGCTCAAGCCCGAAGTGGGTGTGATGATGTCTGAGGGGTCGGGTGATCTATATCAAAGGTGACGTCAAAGGTCAGGATTGCCTACGGTAGGATAAGCAGGGGCCTATTAAGATTCGGGCTCGTTCTCTGAGACTGTAACCATGGCAAACTACACCTGGCAAACCTATCACTGTGGGTATGAGGTTTACTTTGCTGGAGAAACCACTGACCCCAAGCCACCGCTGCTGCTCATCCATCCCATTGGGGTGGGGCTGGGGCGTCGGTTTTGGCAACCGTTTATTACTCACTGGCAGGGGCAAAACCGACCTCACACGCTCTACGCCCCAGACCTGCTGGGCTGCGGTGAGAGTGAGATGCCGCGAGCAGCCTACAGCCCTGAAGATTGGGCGGCCCAGCTGAGCCATTTTTTGACGGAGATTATTCAGCAGCCCACCATTGTGGTGGTGCAGGGGGCGCTGCTGCCAGTGGCGTTGCGGCTTTGCGAAAGACCTGAGGCGTCTGGCCTGATTCGAGGTCTGATACTGTCCGGGCCACCGGCCTGGTCGCTGATCACTCAGCCGACACCTGCCTGGCGACAGCGGGTCAATTGGAATCTGTTTGATTCACCCTTGGGCTGGGGGTTTTATCAGTACGCCAGACGGCGAGCATTTCTCAAGTCTTTCTCAACGCGGCAGCTGTTTGATCGGGTTGAGGATGTCACCGACGACTGGCTGACGATGCTGGATCAAGGCTCACAGGATATGGCCAGCCGCCATGCAGTGTTTTCGTTTTTGGCGGGGTTTTGGCGGCAGGACTATGGGGCTGCAATCGCCACCCTCCAACAACCCACCCTGGTGGTGATGGGGGAAGCCGCCTCCTCCATTGACCGGACAGCCAAAACGACCACGGGTAAACAGCGAATGCAAGCCTATTTAGACCATTTTCCCAATGCCCAGGGGGTAACCATTGAGGGCCGCAACGTGCTGCCCTATGAATCAACCCAGGCGTTTGTTCAGGCAGTGGTACCGTTTGTGGAGAATTTATAGGTAGTGGGTAGTGGGTAATGGGTAGTGGGTAGTGGGTAGTGGGTAGGTGGAGGCAAACCTATTACCCTCGCCAAGGTTGTCCTAGGGTAGTGATGTACAACACTGCTTCATCGTCTGGGATGCCCAGGACTTCGTTAACCTGATCGTCAAAGAAACCGGCAATGCCGCTGACCCCGAGCTTGAGCTGAATGGCGGCGATATTCAGACGCTGGCCCAGATGCCCTGCATCCAGGTGCAGATAACGATAGACCCGATCGCCATAGCGGGCCACCGCAGTTTGGAGGTCAGCGGTGTGAAAGATGACGGCAGCGGCGTCTCTGCCCAGCGGTTGTCCCAGACACAGGTAGTGCAGCTCCTGGCGAAATTCTTTGAACCGGATCTGGCGCAGCTCTTGGGCGTGGGGGGCGTAGTAGTAGCAACCGTTTTCGAGCCCCTCTACCCCAGACACCACCACAAAGGTCTCGATCAGGGTGAGGTCAAAATAATCGGGTTGTGGGGCCAGTCCCTGATCCGCGTAATGGTCAGGCTGATAGGTAAAGTCCAGAATTTGCTTCAGCGCCGCCAGGCTGATGTCGGCTCCGGTATATCGACGGGTTGAGCGTCGCCTCAGGAGGGTGGTTTCTAAATCGGTCAGACCCTCTCCCCAGACAATGGGAGCCGTCTGGGTTGAGACCTTGTTACAAAAGGGGAAATTGTACTTATCAGCACTCTCAGAAACGGCCTCGGGCTGCTGAGCATCGGTTTTGAGGGTCTTTTGCAGCTGGGTGAGGTCTTGATCCGTGGGGTCTTGATCGTCCGGGACTTGAGCACGCTTAATCTGGGTGACCTGGTGTAAATAGCCCAACAGTTCGCCATCGAGCAATTTAGGAAAGTCGGTTTGGGTGTCGGTGGGCAGGGCTGTGCAAGCGCGGGGCAGGTTTTGCTCAACCTGGAGCAAATCAGCCAGGGCTATGATTGCGATCGCGCCTTCTTCCTGGGGCTCTAGATAAAGCAGTTGATTGACCGCCTCATCGGCAAACCCCCCGATCAGATGGGGTCGATAGTCACACAGCGACCCGGCCAGCTCCAGGTTGCCCAGCAGGTGGCCGCTGTCCAGGCAAATCCGCCGATAGGCGCGATCCTCATAGCGCCAGGCCGACCGCTGAAACACCGCCGTCACCACCAGCGCCAGGTGGGTATTTTCCAACGATGGATGCCAGAAGCAGGCTTCTTGTAGGGATTGCCACAGGTGATTGTCCCAAAACCTTAGCAGGCTGTGGGTTCTCACCTGATAGTTGTAGAGCCCCGCACTGAGCAACGAGGTGCCCCGAGACACCAGATAAATCTCTGCCGGGTATAAGCCTCCGGCAGATGGCGCTGCCCGCAGGTAAATCGGCTCGTCAGCCATCACCTTGGCGGTGAGCCCGTAGCTGTCGATCAAAAAGCGAGACAGCCGCTGCCACCACAGCACGTCCTCAGCCTTGAGATCGTTGGGGGGTGTTTTCTCAAGGTAGGGTTTGAGATCAAGGGAGTGGCCAAACCGATACGCCTTATAGGGTACAGGCTGTTCGTCCCAATTGAGCCCTCGCGCTTTGCTGGCAAGGGTATCTGGGTCGTACTTGGTGCGCTGGTGATAATGCTGAGAAATTGAGAAGGTCGCCTCTGCCATTGGAGATCTGCTGAGTAGAGTTCGCTGACTGGAGCTTGACGGATATATTTTGGCATTGATTAGGGAATGTCGGGAGGTAGGAGATGGGGGAGATGGGGGAGATGGGGGAGATGGGGGAGATAGGGGAGATGGGGGAGATGGGGGAGATGGGGGAGATGGGGAGGGTGGGGAAGTAAAGACGCGGAGAAGGGGAGACGCGGAGAAGGGGAGACGCGGGGATGCGCGAAAGACTCAAGGGCGAAAAGTAGACAGGCTACTCACTACTCACTACCCCACCCCCAAATTCATCCTCTCTAAAAAAATTAAATCAACCTTAAAGCTCAATCTGGAGAAGCCTATTTGGGGTACTTTACGTTTTGTAATCTTTCTTAGAATAGCGTCATTCAAATCCCCGTTTTAGGGGGCGGGCAGTGATGCAAGGAAGGCTAAAGGGCTTGTCTCCAGGCAGGTCTAAGGGATTGTATGCAAACGTTAACAGCAGCGGCATTGTTGGCGGCTTATCAAGCGGGTAAGCGAGATTTTCAGGGGGTTTCCCTGGGAGGGATAGATTTATTTGATCAGGATTTGCGGGATATCAATCTGAGCCAGAGCGATTTGAGTGCTGCCTATTTACCCTATGCCAATCTTGGGCGGGCTCGGCTGCGCCAGGCCCAATTTCCCCAGGCGGAGGTGAGTAATTCTCAGCTTTATGGCGCTGATCTGTCCGATGCTAATTTGGTGGCCAGCAATCTGAGCTATGCCAATCTACACGGGGCCTGTCTGCGGGGGGCTGATTTGACGGGGGCCAATTTATATAAGGCCGACCTCGGGGGGGCTGATTTGACGGGGGCCAAACTGCAAGGGGCCAATCTCAGTCGAACAAATTTGGACAAGGCCACCCTGACCAATACCCAGCTCAAGGGGTGCAATCTATTTCAGGCTAAAAATGCCAATCTGTCTGAGGCGATTTGCGATCGCACGACGATTTATCCAGATGGGTATCGAGAGATTCCTTGATGATGAGGTAGAGGGTCGAGGGTAGTGGGTAGTGGGGTAAACACCGAACTTATGTGAGTAGGGCTAACCGCCTGTTTGCGTGCCCCGAATTAAGGCGGGTACGCGGTATGCTATGCGATATCTCCTGATATGAATGTTTCAATGACTGGAGACGTGCCCAGACACGAGGTATGCTTTCTATCGATGTCTGCTGATATTAAATAAGTCTATATATCAACGTTTGCTATATAAGAGAGATGCGAATCGCGATCGCACGCTGAGCCCCGTAACTGATGATCGATAGCCTTAACTTGAGAGTGTCTGGACAAATGCTGTCCCGGTTTGCGGGTACCGCGACTCAGCGGCTGCTGGCGGTGACCCTGTCGTTGGCGGCGGTTGCGACCGCCCCACCAGAAGCTTTTGCACAGCTGCCCCTGGCTCAGTCTCTGGCTCAATCTATTGACGCCCAACAGGCGGAGCTGGCGCGATCGCAGCGAGAGGCAGATGCGGCCCTGAGTCAGGCAACGCGCTTGTTTACGGTACTGCTCGGCACCCTGATTTTGCTGATCTGCGTTGGGGTGGGCATGCTGTGGTTTTTACGACGCTCGGTGATCAATGAGGTATCTACCGTGGTGCGGGGACAGCTCAATGAGATGACGGATTTAGAAGGCAAGATCCGCAGCGCCACCCGTGAGCTCAATACGATTTTGGCCGAGGCGGGGGATCTCTCAGAGGAGCTGTCGGAGCGCTCAGCGGGCTTTAAGCGCGATGTCACGACCCAGCGCGACATTTTGAGCGATCTCGTAGCGGACCTGACTCAGTTTAAGGCCAAGGTGGTCAAAGACTGGGAGGGCGAGCTGACGGGGTTGCAAAAGCGGCTGGGGTCAGCTGAGACGGGCTTTCTGAGTGAGCTCAAGGCGATTAAACAGGCGGCCACAGAGGAGCTGGCGGCGATCCAAACTGAGACCCAGGCCCGGAGTCAGCAGGTGACCCAGGGGCTATCGGCCTCTGAAACTGAGTTTTCGCAGCATCTGGCGGCCCTCAAGGACGCAACCCAAAAGCGACAGTCGGTGTTTTTTGACGATCTCGAGCAGCGCGAATCGGTGTTTGCCGATGAACTGGGCACGTTGCAGGCCGAGACCGTGGCCCAGCGCGACCGGGTGCTGGAGACGATGGGGCAGTTGCAAAACGGCTTTGGGCCAGAGCTGGAGGATATCAAGGCAAAGGTGCGATCGCAGCTTGAGCACGAACGCGATGACATTCTGCAAAACCTCAAGCAAACCGAAGCAGAGTTTAACCAACAGCTGGCGAATATCCAGGCCAATGCCCTGGGGCACAAAGACCTGGCCCTGCAAAATATTGAGCGCTCCGTGGGTGAGTTTCAGCAGCAATTTAACGCGATGAAACTCGACGTGGAAGGGCGCAAGTCAGACCTGATGCAAAGTCTGCGCCAGTCTACCGATGACTTTTTGACCCAGTTTGCCACCTTTAAGGCCGACGTCGAGGGCCGCAAGGGCATCCTGATGGGGGATATGGAGCGGGTCGCCAGTGACTTTAAATCGCGCCTAAATGGGTTGCACAGTGATCTCATGGGTGAGCAGGATCAGACCCTGGCCGAGCTGAGAAATACGGCGGCGGATTTTTCGGCCCAGCTTAGCAGCCTGGATGGCGATATTTCATCCCGACGCAGCGATCTGTTTAACAGCCTGGAGACCACGACCCAGCGGTTTACCGAGCAGCTCAGCGCGATGCAAACCGACATTGGCACCCAGCGCCAGCAGTCGCTGCAGACCCTACAGCAGCTGGAGCGTGAGTTTACCGAGCAGCTTGGCGAAGTCCGCAATACGGTGTTTGGCCGTCGAGATACGGTGATCGACAAGCTCGATAGCTTTGACGCCAACCTGGGCGA
>JBCCRZ010000101.1:0-12899 GCA_039200855.1 Cyanobacteria bacterium P01_D01_bin.44
CCGCTGGGGCTATTGCTTTACGGAGTAGGGGGCTGGTCTTTTGTCATTTATGGCATCTTTCTGCGGGCGGTTCTACTCTGGCACAGTACCTGGTTTATCAACTCTGTGACCCACTTGTGGGGATACCGCACCTTTTCAACCCGCGACAATTCTCGAAATCTCTGGTGGGCTGCTATTTTGACCTACGGAGAAGGCTGGCATAACAACCATCATGCCTATCCCCAAGTAGCTCGCGCAGGATGGCGATGGTGGGAGATCGACATCACCTGGTGGGCGATTTGGCTATTAAAAACACTGGGGCTGGCCCAGAAAGTGGTCAAGATCCCCACTCAAGTCGTCTCGCAAATGAAGTAACTTTTTCAGTCAGAGATTTTTTCAGTCGGAGATTAATGATGTCAAGCACTCAAGAAATCCAAGCACTTACAAAGATTCCACCTAACCATCTGAATATTATGGGATATGTCAATCGTTCAGAGGTAAATGGCCCAGGGTGTCGGGCGGTGATCTGGGTCCAGGGATGTTTGCGAGAATGTCCAGGCTGCTTTAACCCAGCCTCCTGGTCTTTTGAGGCAAACCAGATAATGTCTATCGATAATCTGGTACAACGGATTCTCAGTGAACCTCGGAATGAAGGGGTTACGTTCTCAGGGGGCGAACCCTTTTGGCAGGCACCTGCGCTGGCGGAGGTCGCCCGTCAGCTGAAAACCAGTGGGCTGAATGTGATGTCTTTCAGTGGCTTCACCCTAGAGGAACTGCGCCAGGAGACCGCACCAGTTGGCGCTCGGGCACTGTTAGAACAACTCGATATCTTAATCGACGGTCCTTATGTCGAATCTCTGGCTATTCATGAGCCCACGTCCCCGGTTTCATCGCGCAATCAGCGGGTACATCTCTTTAATCCTGCCCTAGCAGACTCGATTACCTGGGCTAGCGACCAGATGGAGGTACATGTTTTCAAAGACGGTAGCCGATTGATTACCGGCTATCGGGGTCACATAGGGTAAGCCTCGTATACTTAATCCGATCTCCTAATGAATACCGAAAAGAGATCGCTCTTCAGAGGCGAATAACTCGGGTTACTGATTTTCAGTGGCCCGTTTTGACAAGAGTTCCATCACCATCGTGACTATCTCAGACATCTTATCCTCCATCCCCATCGCGATTAGCAAAACTCCCAACTTAACGGCATCCTCTGGCTTAAGGATCAAGCCTAGTTCTTCAGTCTCTTCTAGCACCGCCGGTAGATGACTCGGCTGTTTCACAGCAAAATCTACATGCACCGTTGACGAGCTTTCCTGCTTGTGAGCAACCTCTTCTAGTCGGGCGATCTTGTTACCCGTCACTGTAATACTGGTGACATTGCTAATGACTGTGATCTCACCAGTTTTGAAATCCTGAGCAAGGAGTTGCTTGGTTTTCATTTCGATCTGTGCCCCCTAATATTGACAGCCTGAGAGTGCAGGTTTAATGCCCTCTAACTATAATTATATAGTTACTTAGTGATTTAATTTCGTCATGTATCTCATTATTTAGAAATGTAGCCCCAGATTAAATAAAATGCATCAACTACTACTTAGCAATATAATGGAATAATATAGTTGTATTTGTGAGTCTACATTAGATTGATGCCCAGCAAATCAGCCGCTAAGAAAAAGACCGTTTCAAAGGCAAGTACTAAGTCGATTCCACTAGACGATTGCAGGGTCACTCAACTATCACCGGCGGCTTTGGGTTTGATGGCCGGTTTTTTTAAGGTGCTATCCGAAGGCAGTCGGCTACAGATTGTATGTGCGCTCAAAGCAGAGCCTAAAAACGTCACTGAAATTATTGAAGCTACTGGGTTAGGGCAGGCTAACGTCTCTAAGCATCTCAAAATATTGGCCCAAGCTGGGGTTGTTTCTCGCCAAGCCCAGGGAGTTTGTGCCTATTACCAAATTTCCAATCCATTTATTTTTGAGCTGTGTGAGCTGGTCTGCGATGCCCTGTCACTTCAAATTGAGCAGCAGAATGAGCAATTTGAACAACTCGGCGTCATGCGTCAGGGTTAGCGGTAAACGCCAACTCAGTGTCCTCTCAGCTCAGTGTCCTTCTAATAGATGGTGGCGATACTGTAGTTGTTCGCTGGGAAGATAGGCGGTTTGCTGTAACATTTGCTGTTTCAGCTGAAATGAGCGAGTGATATTGATTCGACTGAGGAAATCTAGATCATGGGAGATGACCCAAAGGGCACTTTTATAGTCGTTGAGGGCTTTAACCATTTGATCGACGGTTGTAATATCCAAATTGTTGATGGGCTCGTCTAAGAGCAATAAATTGATTTCTGCAATTGTAATCATTGCGATCGCAAGTCTCGCCAACTCCCCACCACTCAGCACGGCGGCAATCTTATGCACATCGTCATTAAAAAATAGAAAATGACCCAGCTGTTGCCGCAACACCTGATAGTTAAGGGCAGGGTTGGCTCGCTGCAAGTTTTGCAGCACGGTTTGGGTGCGATCGACCAGCTCATAGCTCTGGTCTAGATAGACCGTGCGCATCTCGGCCCGTTGGATTTCGCCGTCTTGTAAACGCGCAGAGCCAAGGCTCAAAATAGCTTTCGCCAGGCAGGATTTACCTGAGCCGTTGGGGCCTGCGATTGAGATGCGATCGCAGCTCTCAATGCGCAACTCAATATCTTTGAGTAATAATCGATCCTCCACCCAAAGATTCGCATGGCTGATATCAATTAGATTTCTATGCTTTTGGCTGTTCTCCCCCAGCTGAATGCTTGTGACCTTATCGGTTCTGACTTTGGTCTCTGCCACTTTTTGAGTCGCAGCCGCAATTGCTTTATCACGCTTCACCTTCAGTTTTCCCGCCACTGCCTCAGCTTTGCGCTGTAAATTCCCAGCCACGATGCGGGGCATATTGCCTTTCAGCGCTTTCTGACGACCATTACGATGCGACTGAGTTGCCCGTTTCTGTTCGCTTAGCGCCGTCGCTTTAGTCCGTTTAAATTCTTTCCGGGCTGTTTCGTGCGCCCTCACCCTCGCAGCTGCTTCAAGCTGTTTTTGCGCTCGATAGGCTGAGAAGTCGCCCCCGTAGACCTGCAAGCCTGCCGGGGTAAGTTCCCAGATAGTTTTAGCCACTTGATCTAGAAAGGACGGTTTATGCGAGACAATCACAAACGCACCCTGAAACTGACAGAGCACTTGGCGGAGATTTTCGAGGGCTAGATAATCCAGATGATTGGTCGGCTCATCGAGGAATAAGAGATCGGGCGATCGAGATAAGCCAACGGCCAGAAATAGCTGAGTTAATTCTCCACCGCTGAGGCTTTGGATAGGCAAAGATAGGTCCAGAGACGTGTTGAACGTCGTTTCTAGCCGCTGTTCAATCTCCCACCACTCGTTAGATTGGGCGTTGAGAAAGTCAAAAACAGATTCTGACTGAATCGCAGCTCGAATCGTGCTGATCTGCGGTAAATAATACGTTGAACGATGGCAGGTCACTGACCCTTGGGTGGGCTGCATCTGACCGCCTAAAATCTTCAGCAGCGTCGATTTGCCGACCCCATTAGCCCCCACCAGGGCAATCCGATCGTTTACCGCGAGACTGAGCAAAATCCCTTGAAATAGCGTCCGCGTGGACTCCACTGTGTAGCTCAAGTTCTCAGCAATCAAGTAGGGCTTTTGATGGGTAGGCATCTCTTAACTCCTGGCAAAATATAGCTTTAGTCACTTCGCTCAAGACACTGGGCAAAGTCATCCCATACCTCTAAAGTCGGCTAACGACTGGAAACCGACAAACTCAAAGTTTTGTCAGTCAATCAATGGCGTACCTATGAATGTGGCGATTGCCATAACACTGCAAAGCAAGGCTGCTCGTGTAGCATCCATATTAGATTTGTGAAAAATTAAAGGCTGAAGTGCAGATAGTTTCTACATTCGCATCTGTCAATGATGCGGCATGAGTCCACTCTGTTCCCAGGGGTTAATAGTTCCAGGGATTGAATAGATGGCTAAATCTGCGGTCTCAAACCACATCCAGCTTAAACACTTGAGGTTTGCCCTTAGGGCAAACGACAGGTCTAGATGTGGCCAAGGTTTATCTCAAAATGCTACTTCATTATTCTGTGGCTTGAAGTGTCTTGCCCAGGATAACGCAACCTTAGCCATAACGTCCAGCGATCAAATTTTGACAACCAGAAGTCATCCCTGACAAAACTCACCAGCATGGCTGGTGACTTATCTCAATTAATATACTAGGGTGTGTTTTAAAACTAAAGCCACATATGTCCCAACAACATCATTAATCGCATGAAGGAATTGGCACGCCCAGAGCCTCCGCATCCGGCCCTGAAACCCGCTGATAGTTGAACGCCCCCTGCAACCTGGCAGTCAAGGGGGCGTGGAAGGGTGGGAGTGGGGGAGTAAAAAGCCCCTGTTAGATTACAGAGGCATGGGAAAGGAGAACAAAAATTTGCAAATGCGAATATTTAAATGCTACAGCCGTGAGCATGGAATCAGCCATAGAAAGGTGTGGTGACTTGAGGTGAAAAAGATCTATGGGTGAGATGATTCGGGTATTTCTAGCATTAAGGAGTCAAGCCATAGGTATAGAGGGGCCTTTGAGGTCCCTTTTCTTTGGTTACCATTCAAAAATCAATTCAACCGCTGCTTAAGCTACGTCACCTCGTTCCCCAAGAAAAAACCCTGGCGGCAATAGCATTAAAACCAGGGCTTGGGAGTTATTAGGTTGGAGATAGAACAAGCACCGCCCTATCACTTAGATCTTAGTTGCGGGTATGGTGAACGGTCATAGAAAGGTGTGGTGATCTGGGGTGAAAAAGATCTATGGGTGAGACGTAGTATTTTTTTATACCATTAAGGAGTCAATGCCGTAAGGGGTCTGTAAGACCCCTTTCTTTGGTTACCATTCGTACTCTCCATAAACCGACGACCACTTGTGTCGAGTGTCACCAAATGTATCGTTGATCTTACAAGAGTTGTCGTCTAAATATTTAGCAGTATTAGAAAGCCTTTCTCTATAGGGATTGTAGCTAGTTGCCTAAAGTGTGCCACAAAAGGTGTCATTTGTTTTACGACTAAAATTCCACAAAAGATATCGCAAGTACCAGAGGGTAAGATCTCTACGAATCAACACCTGTAATAATTTCAGGGCTCGCGACAGCTTTTGTGACATGATTTTAAAAATGACGACAGTCAGCTGCGGAGGTGGACATCTTCTTGCAGGTTGCTGGGATAAACGATAGAATAAAAGTTCGTGGTCGTTGTTGCCATTTTGCGAAAACAACGGTGCTTAAAGGGAGCGTTCTTACCACAATCGCTCATCTGGAATCATAATGATGGGGTTATCAAAATCATGGCTGCCGATATTCATCGACATGATAATGCTGCTTCAATAGTCTCTTCAAACCCAGGACGCATTGTCTCTCGACACTGGGAAAGAACGATCAAGCAAAAAAAGCTGCTGTCACTACGCTAAAGTAGCCTTTGCTGTCCCTTACCTTCAGAGATTTGAATTTTTCTCCTAGCCTTAACTAGAGGTTTTTATCTCTAGTTAATACGTATAGCCATAGGCGCGTCCACTTCAGCTTGAAGTGGACGGTATTCATTCAGGTTTCAAATTCCTTGGTGCTAGGCAACCCTATGCCGAAGTCAGCCCTTCGATGATCGTGATTATGGAATCCGAATCTTATCGATAAGGCAGGTGTTTTAATACCCTTCAACAACCATCTATTAGTCCGTCATGTCATTGGTTATCTCAATGTCCGTCTTTGGTATAGCTATCTATATCACCAACACTGCAAAAGAAGAAATGATTGGAATTTTTGCAGCTATCTTGGCGTTGCTCAGCTTTCTCTTGAGCATTGTTTTAGCTCCCTGGTTTATACAGGTGATCATCTTACTTTCTGTCTTGTCTTGGCAGTTTTCTCTTCGCGATCGCAGTAACTATTCCGAAAATTAAATTGCAGCAAGATATTTGAACGCCTTCATTCCCCAGTACTCTTCTTTGGTCATGAACTCACCATACGATTTTCAGGTGCTTATTTCTGGTTGCGCTGTTGTTGAGCTGATTTTTCCGCCCTAGTCTTATCTGTTTTTTTGATTGTCTTATCTGTCATTAAACGACCACAAGAGGAAAATTCCATGACTGCTCGACCTCGCAAAAAGCAACGAATTAAGCCTATCCTACTGGCACCCAGTGAAGCGAAGCGTGAGCTAGAAAAGCAGCTTGTCATTGATGTGCAAAACCCAAAATTCGCAACCCATATGATTCCAGATGCGAAAAGATTAAATTTAGATATCTCAATTAGAGACATTCCCAAAGACCAGCCGCTTCTAATCACCTGCCTAAACGGACAACGAAGTAGTAAAGCAGCTCAGCATTTCATTAACCGAGGCTATCTCAACATTTGCGTTTTGAAAGGTGGACTCACGGCATGGCAAAGTGCAAGCTATACCCTATGGCGAACTAAGTCTCCTACCTAATTTCTCCATCGTTTATTGCCTACACTCTATCGCGAGATAAATCGGACTTATGCTCGACCAAGTTTTCAATTCTCCCTTTAACATCGGCGTCGAAACGCTGTTTCTGCTAATTGTTCTAGTTGCTATGGAAGCAGTGCTCACTGCCGACAATGCGATTGCTCTGGCCGGATTGGCCCAAACACTCCAGCAACCAGAGCTTGAACGGCGCGCCTTGAATATCGGATTGGGGCTGGCCTACGTCTTCCGAATGTTGTTGGTTGTGGGTACTGCCTGGGTGCTGCAGTTCTGGCAATTTGAACTGGCCGGGGCACTTTACCTGCTGTGGTTGGCTGGGCGCTATTTTACAACGAAACCACCAGACAGCAGCCAGTCGGTGCAAGCGAGATCGCTTTGGCAAATTGTTCCACTGATGGTTTTAACCGATCTGGCCTTTTCCTTAGACAGTGTGACGACAGCGGTCGCCATCTCTCAAGAACTCTGGTTGATTATGCTAGGCGGCACGATTGGTGTTGTTTTGCTGCGCTTTCTCGCTGGGTTGTTCATTCAGTGGCTGCAGGAGTTTGTTTATCTGGAAGACGCAGGCTATTTGGCGGTTGCCTTAGTGGGAATGCGCCTGCTGCTGCGGGTGGTCAATTCTAACTGGGTGCCGCCTGAATGGGCGATGATCAGTTTAATTGCGGTATTGTTTATCTGGGGATTCTCGCGACGTACCTCAGAGATTCCTATGGAATCGCAATCGTCGAGCATGGATAAAATGAGCTATGAATTGATTGAATAAACTGCCGTGCTGGATGGTTTGGGCGGTAGGCTTTTTGCTACTAGTCGTCGATGGTTGGCTGGCGCTTAGAGTATTTGATTTCTTTCATACTCAGCTCACTATATTTTTTGACGGCCATGCTACTGTCGTTTGTACTGAACTATCCAGTGCAGTGGTTCTCTCAGCTTCAATTGGGAGGCTTTCGCTTGAGGTGATCGCTCGCGGTTTTGCTCGTTCTGCTTGTCTTGGTCTCTGTGCTAAGTACAGTTGGGCTATTGCTTGTACCTATTACCTCGGCAATGAACAAAGTTGATAACAGGAAAAAGCAAAGCCTTTCATGTAAGGCTATTCAGAATTTGAGATGCGCTACTGGTGACTTCGCCTGCGATAGTCGACAATCTTGTGCCTGTTGATTGTTGAAAGAGAGTTGTGAGTACTCACGATCTTCCATCTTTCGACAGAGTTTACTCAAAAGCACCTCGAAGAGTATGTTGAATTCTGTTATATCGGCTATAATAATTATGTCAGCCGAAAAACAACAACTTCTTTCAAAGGAACGCAATGCTTTCTTTTAGAAGTCTTCCCTCTAGAGCTTTGTTGTTTCGGCTGTCTTTTTACTTAATCACCCAGGATTAATAATGACTACTACTTTGCAAAAACGCCAGAGTGCGTCGCTTTGGGGACAGTTTTGTCAGTGGGTTACTAGCACCGAAAACCGCCTCTACGTAGGCTGGTTCGGCGTGTTGATGATTCCGACGCTGCTCACTGCTACCACTTGTTTCGTACTTGCCTTCATCGCGGCTCCCCCTGTAGACATGGACGGCATCCGCGAGCCGATTGCCGGTTCATTGATGTATGGCAACAACATGATCTCTGCTGGTGTTGTTCCTTCTTCCAACGCGATTGGCCTCCACTTTTACCCTATTTGGGAAGCTGCTTCTCTCGATGAATGGCTTTACAATGGTGGCCCTTACCAACTGATTATCTTCCACTTTCTCATCGGCATATACTCTTACATGGGTCGCGAGTGGGAACTCTCCTACCGACTAGGGATGCGTCCTTGGATCTGTGTTGCTTACTCTGCGCCTGTCGCCGCCGCAACTGCAATTTTTTTAATCTACGCAATTGGCCAAGGTTCCTTCTCTGACGCAATGCCTTTGGGCATCTCCGGTACGTTCAACTTCATGTTGGTGTTCCAGGCAGAGCACAACATCTTGATGCACCCTTTCCATATGTTGGGTGTGGCGGGTGTCTTCGGGGGTTCCTTGTTCTCCGCAATGCACGGTTCTCTGGTAACGTCCTCCTTGGTTCGTGAGACCACTGAGACTGAGTCCCAGAACTATGGATACAAGTTTGGTCAAGAAGAAGAGACTTACAACATCGTTGCAGCCCACGGCTACTTCGGTCGTTTGATCTTCCAATATGCGTCCTTCAACAACAGCCGTTCCTTGCACTTCTTCTTGGGTGCCTGGCCCGTTATCGGTATCTGGTTCACTGCACTGGGTATCTCCACTATGGCGTTCAACCTGAACGGTTTCAACTTCAACCAGTCCATCCTCGACTCTCAGGGGCACGTGATTAGTTCTTGGGCGGACGTCTTGAACCGGGCCAACTTGGGTATAGAAGTGATGCACGAGCGCAACGCTCACAACTTCCCGCTCGACTTGGCCTCCGGTGAAGCAGTGCCTGTTTCGCTAAGCGCCCCTTCAATTACTTCGTAATCGTCATTTGACAATGACACCGCGATGAGCTTTTGCTAGCTCGCTAACCCCCCCCGTACGCCGTCTTTTGATGGCAGTGCGGGGGGCTTGCAGCCCTTCCTAGCTCAATTCATGGATCCTCGCGACACGCTGCGCCATGGAGACCCAAAAAGTATTCATTTAATTGGAGGAAATAACGTGTTTAATAAAAGCCAAGCCCAATGCGCTCAAGCTTCAATGCAACAGACGCGAAACTTGACTAGTAGTAATTTAGAAGATTTTGAGCTCAATTGTACCCACCTTAGAGATACAGAAAGATCAGAATTTATTTCGTTATCTCCCCACCGACTTTTATGGCCAATCCCTATAGAGAAAGAGTTGAAGAACACCGCTGAATTGCTCGTGGAATGCCTGAAAACCGAAGGAGTTCGTTATATATTCGGACAGTTTGGAGAGGATAGGTCTTTGATTGGGCGAGCACTTCGAAAATCCTCAATTCAGTTTATTCCCACCCGGCATAGTCGGGGCGCTGCTTCCATGGCCTACGCTTATAGCCGACTCACAGGTCAGCCAGGGGTCTGTCTTGCAAGGTCAATGCAAAATATCCTTAATTTTTTGCCTGGTATAGCTGACGCCAATCTCAATCATGCTCCCCTGGTTGTGATTACAGAGCAGGTAATCACCGATAGTATTCCCATCGATACACGTGAAAACCTGAACCTGACCAATCTATTTGCCCCAGCCACCCAATGGAGCTATCAAATTGATTATCCTACAAGTACACCCGAGATCGTCCGAAAGGCGTTTCTTCAAGCGGAAGCAGGTACTAATAGAGGGCTGCCAAGGGCAGTGCATCTTAATTTACCGGAAACGATAGCGGTAATATCGTCATCTAAAAGTCCTCTCGAACAAGGTATGCGAGGAAACGCCAACCCAGCACCCAAAATGCTGGCTCAGGCGGCCAAGCGGATTAGTTGGGTCCACACCCCTTTGATTTTGGTCGGCAGCGGCGCTATTCAGGCACAGGTTAGGGACACGTTAATTGAATTTGCCACACAGTTAGAAGTTCCGGTCGTCAATACAGTGATGGCCAAGGGTATTATCCCTGAAACTCATCCCTTATCTTTGGGGACTATTGCATCGCCACAGAACCACAGGCACTATGGCATTGATTGGGCTGATCTCGTTATCACAGTGGGCTGTAATGCAACAGAGTGCGCTCCTCAATACTGGAATCCAGACGGAGATATTCCGATAATCCACATTGACAATTCCTCTGCTGAGGTCAACCGTCACTATCAGCCCAACCTAGAACTAGTGGGCAATCTCTCAAATCTCTTGGCTAGTCTTCTGCAACAGGTAGATCGCCAAGGTAAACTTGACACTTACCCTCTTGAGTTGCGAGCTCTAAACCGGGCGGCCATCAGACAATATGCAAACGACACCTACATTCCTTTCAAACCCAAAGCTCTTGTCCATGCTCTTCAGGCAGTGCTGAACCCAGAAGATATTCTGCTCTCAGATACAGGAGTACACCGCGAGTGGATCATCCGTGACTATTCGTGCGAGTTTCCAAATAAATGCCTAACCTTCCACGAATCTTCACCCACAGGATTAGTCCTTTCAGGAGCGATCGCCGCAAAGCTCGTCCATCCTCAACATAAGGTACTCGCCGTGACAGGTGCTGACGGCTTTATGGGGAGCTACCTAGAACTTGAATCCGCTCAGTGGCTTAAAACACCCTTTGTCTCTTTGATTTGCAATCAGGGGGGATATTATCCCGACTTTGTTGAAATAGCCAAGAGTATGGGGTTTAAAGGTTATCGCGTGACGGCTTCAGATGACCTGATCCCAATACTCGAAATCGCCCTAAATCAAGAGATACCAATCATTATCGACTGTCCAATGGACTATTCAGAGAACATCTGTTGAACTCTGCTTCCACAATCTCCTCTAAATCTATCTGTAATCTTATTAGAAGATGTCGGGTACCACGCTAACTGGGCTCTTACGCAGTTTTGATGCTTATGGTGCTTGCTCTAAAAGAGTTTCATGGATTTAGAAAGCCTGCACGAATGTCAAATATCCTGTTACTAAAGAGCAATTTTTTTCGCTTCACCAAAACTGCGTAAGAGCCCTCTGGCGGTAAAGCGTCTTGTCAAACTTACCTCGGTGACGTTCATTGGACTTACGGGGAATCGTATAGCGGATGCCTCGTCGTCTCAAATATCGACGATTGGACCCACTGCTGTAGGCTTTGTCACCCACCACTCGCTTCGGTCGTATTCGAGGCCGACCGCTGCCTGAACGCTTCACCGTGCCCTGTTCCATCAAGGGCTCAAAACGACTGCCTCATGGCGTTCACCCACCGTTTGCCAAGCTCCGTAGCGTTCAGGCAAATCCCGCTAGGGCGAACCCGTTCGCAGCACCCACAGAATGCCGTTGATCACAATTCGATGGGGATTACTGGGGCGACCTGTCATGGGGATTACTGGGGCGACCTGTCGAGGGTTTCTCAGTCTGTAGTAGAGGTTGCAATCGCTTCCATTGCTTATTCGTCAAGTCTCCTCGACGATGAGGTGGTAAAATCATATCTTGGTTTGAAAGTCGTCAATCCCAGTATTCCAAATTGGTTAACCGACTTTTAAAACACGCCCTAGAATAGGGATAAACCTTGATACTCAAGAACCCAGACAATACTGAAACCTATTATGAAACACGGGGGGACAGTACCTCTGAAACCCTGTTGTTGCTACACGGCATTGGTGCAGACCATGCGATGTGGCAGCCACAAATACAAAAATATGCAGGTCAGGGATACCATCTTCTTATCCCTGACCTGTTTGGTCATGGGCTGTCTTCACAACTGAGTCATCTCAATCTATCTGATTGGCATCGTCAAATTAACTGGCTGTTAGACAGTCACTCTGTAGAAAAGTGTACGCTCATTGGGGCTAGCATGGGTGGGGTGATTGCCCAATCATTTGTCGTTGATCATCTGCCCAGGGTCAACAAAATAATCATCACAGATTCCTTTGGCGAGCTTAGCACTCTCAAAGAGAAGCTGCTGGGGCTCTCCGCGATTGTTGGCTTTAACCTATTCAAGCTATTCGGCAAGCAGCTGTTAGCCAAAGGAACACGCTCTACTTACAGTGCAGAATATGCCCAACAAGCTCGAGACTATTTTGAGCAAGTCAGTTTGAGCGTAGATCTCAATCAGATGATCCTGGCTAGAAAAGCGATCAACCGCATCGATGGATTAAACAAATTGAAACACATCACCCTACCGGCTTTAGTCATCGTGGGCGCAGACTTGGGGCAGTGGTTTATTGACATCAACCGCAAGATAGCGGATTCATTACCCAATGCTGAGTTCGTCATCTTAGAAAAATCTATGGATCCATCCAATCTAGTGAACCCGATTGAATTTGACAACCAAGTGCTCAGATTTCTCAAAAGAGAATCACTGGATGAAAATCATGTTTGATTAGCGTTTGTCAGTTCTCTTTATGGCTCAACACATTAGACAAGAAAGCATCGCGAATTCTCTCAGTAAGCTATTTTATGGGTGTGTAGGCGCTTTGATAACGATTTCTCCTTTCTTGACCGATGCCGTTTTCGCACCAGCCATTCCACAGGTGACTCAGCTAGATCAATCCACTCAGTTCATTGCTCAACATTTTCAAGACCTGGCGGTCGAGGGCTCAATCTTAATTTATGATTTGAATCGCGATCGCACCTACCAGCACAACTCTGACCGCAATGCCACGCCGTTTTTACCCGCCTCTACCTTCAAAATCCTCAACTTTCCACGTTACGCCTCCCCCAGTCGTACATCGCCCTGAAGAAGGCATCGAGATCCTGGGCTTTTGCGGTGGCGGCATACTCGACCCTGGGGGGCACTTCAGGATAGATCGTGCGGGTTATCAATCCGTCGGCCTCTAGGGC
>JBCCRZ010000102.1:0-12873 GCA_039200855.1 Cyanobacteria bacterium P01_D01_bin.44
ATGCTCAATAGGGCTATCGGGGAAAAGGCGAAGGGTTAGAGAGTGCTGAATTCTAAGTTTTGTAGACGCTTATGCGGCTTCCCTCAGGGTGTGTTGAGTTAAGGCTATTCATTACAAACTCAAAATTCAGAACTTGTTCACACACGACCCATTACCCATTACCCATTACCCATTACCCATTACCCACTACCCATTACCTCTCCTAGCTTAAGATGTCTCCCTGCTTGAAAACCGAGCGAACCGTTACAAAGTCAGGTTATAGTGCCATGTTTGTGGGCTGACCATTGACTAACGTCGCCCCAACTCGCGACAATAAGGTTCGCTGTTATGAGTTCGCATTCGCTGTGACCGACATTAAACCCTCAACTTCCCCAAAATTAGATCGGCCCAAGCGAGGCTTTACCGACTATGCCGAGCGTCTCAATGGTCGGGCGGCGATGATTGGGTTTGTTGCGCTCTTGGCCATTGAGTATTTAACCGGCAAAGGTCTTTTGTCCTGGTTGGGGATTGTCTGATAGAGTTTGAATGCTTTAGCCCTTTAAGGTGTAAAGACTCACATTTTGGCGAATAAACCCTTCTGTTTCCAGGTCCGATAGTGCTTCGGTAATCAAGATGGCCATGTCTGTCTCAAAGGCGGCACGGGCGCGGTTTAGAGCCGCCAGCGTGCTTGAAAATGCTTGGCCAGAAGTCCTCACCAGCACAGGCACCCGCTGGATTTCGCTGTAAAAGCAAGGTGGGCAGGTTTCGGGATAATAGTCTTGATATTGCAGCGTCAGGGTGCCACTCGGATGCACGCGGAGCCGCATCCAGCGGTAAAACGGTTCGGCTAAATGACCGCATTCGTCGAGCTGCCACCACCAGGTTTTGTGCCAGGCCTGCCTGGGCAGATGTAAAATAGCATCGGCTTGCTCAGCTGAGTACCCCACATGGGTCAAAATAGCCAGGGCGGTTTGGGGGCAGACTCGCTCGCTCAGGGTTTGGAGGGTGGAGTGATACAGCGTTAGCGCTGACGATTGCTCATATTCGGGGGTTGCCAGGGGCCGCTGATAGGTATCGAGGGTTTTGCCGCTGAGCAAACAGTGGACTCGCTCAAACCGCATCAGCCCGTCTAATGTGCCCTCAGCCAGGGGAACCCCGACCTGAATCTCGACCTGATCGATCTGATCGGGGCTGACCAGGGCTGGCATACAGTCACTCACTAAGGACCGCAACGCAGGCTCGGTTGCGATCGCAAGTGCCAGTTGTAGGTCACCGCTTGCCTCCTGCGTTGTTGCAAAAGAGGGACGCGTGGCCAGGTCAGAATTGCCCGATAGCACCACTACACTTTAAGGGTAATCACGCCTCCTGCAGCTTAACGAGCGGATGGGGCGATCAGACAAAAAGACGCATTTAATTTAAGAAAGTCAACATATGAAGTTGATCATATCCAGCCCCGTAGTTTGCCCTTAGGTAAAAACTCAAGGCTTTAAACTGGCTATGGTTTAAAAAAAGGTGAATGGCCAAAACCATTCACCCCCTTGCTAGCCGGAGCAAGTCCGTCTTAGGCCGATAGCGTTAGGGACGCGCCCCAAGTGCTACCGACCAAACTTGAATTACTTCTCGGTCTCCGAGAATTCAGCATCGATGACGTCATCATCGCCGCCGCTGGCAGCGCCATCTCCATCACCGCCGGGGGCAGCCCCCGCTGCGGCCTCATCACCGCCTGCCTGCTGATACAGGTTGCTGCTCAAGGTGTATAGCGCCTGCTGGAGTTCGGTGGTCACCTCCTTGATCTTGTCAGCGTCATCACTTGCGATCGCGTCCTTGAGATCCTTAATTTGACCTTCGATTTTCTCCTTATCATCGGCGGGCACCTTGTCGCCCAGCTCTTCGACTTGCTTCTCAGCCTGGTAAGCCAACGAGTCGGCCTGATTCTTGAGGTCTATCTTTTCGCGACGCTCTTTATCGGTGGCGGCGTTAGATTCTGCATCCTTCACCATTTGCTCGACCTCAGTGTCTGAGAGGGTAGACGCGCCAGTGATGCTGATCGACTGCTCTTTACCCGTACCCTTATCCTTGGCCGTGACGTTGAGGATGCCGTTGGCGTCGATATCAAAGATCACCTCAATCTGAGGCACCCCCCGTGGCGCAGGCGGAATGCCATCGAGCCGAAACGTCCCCAGACTCTTGTTGTCGTTGGACATCTCACGCTCTCCTTGCAGGACGTGGATTTCAACGTTGGTCTGGCCATCCACCGCCGTCGAGAACACCTCAGACTTTTTGGTCGGGATGGTGGTATTCCGGGGGATCAGCTTGGTCATCACACCACCCAGGGTTTCGACCCCGAGGGAGAGTGGTGATACATCCAACAGCAGGATGTCCTTCACTTCACCTGCCAGTACGCCCCCTTGAATCGCAGCGCCCACGGCGACGACTTCATCCGGGTTGACGCTCTGGTTAGGTTCTTTACCCAAGATTTTGGTCACCAGGGCCTGAACCGCTGGGATCCGGGTTGAACCGCCGACCAAGACAATCTCGTCAATATCAGATTTGGAGAGCTTGGCGTCGCGCATGGCGGTTTCAACCGGCACGCCACAGCGGTCAATCAGGTCAGAGCACAGCTCCTCAAACTTGGCGCGGGTTAGCGTCGTGTCGAGGTGCTTGGGCCCATCCTGGGTTGCGGTGATAAATGGTAGGTTGATCTCCGCCTGGGTCACGCTAGATAGCTCAATCTTGGCCTTCTCAGCGGCTTCAGTCAGGCGCTGTAGGGCCTGTTTGTCCTTACGCAGGTCGATGCCCTCTTGAGCCATAAAGGTTTCGGCCATGAAGTCAACGATCTTTTTATCAAAGTCGTCACCCCCCAGGTGGGTATCCCCCGAAGTAGACAGTACTTCAAAGACGCCGTCGCCCACTTCTAACACTGACACGTCGAAGGTGCCGCCCCCGAGGTCAAATACCAGAATGGTTTCGTTGCTCTTTTTATCGAGGCCGTAGGCCAGGGCCGCAGCCGTCGGCTCGTTGATAATCCGCAGTACTTCAACCCCGGCGATGCGACCCGCATCTTTGGTGGCCTGCCGTTGAGAGTCGTTGAAGTACGCAGGTACCGTAATCACGGCCTGGGTGACTTTTTCGCCAATATACTTGCTGGCATCGTCAATAAGCTTGCGCAGTACCTGGGCAGAAATCTCCTCAGGGGCAAACTGCTTATCAGCAGACGGGCACTCCAACTTAACGGTGCCACCCACATTGAGCACTTTATAAGGCACTTCAGAGGTCTCTTGACCGACTTCATCGTTGCGACGACCAATAAAGCGCTTGACAGAATAAAACGTATTCTCGGGGTTCATCACCGCCTGGCGCTTCGCAATTTGACCCACAAGACGATCACCATTTTTGGCATAGGCGACCACCGATGGGGTGGTGCGAAACCCTTCTGCGTTAGCGATAACGGTGGGCTTCCCCCCTTCCATAACAGCCACCACCGAGTTGGTGGTCCCTAAGTCGATTCCGACGACTTTTCCCATAGTCTTTGCTCCGGCTTTACAGCTAAATATTGATTAAAAAGCTATCTCTAGTGTGCTCAGACACCGCTGTTAGCTGAAGGGGGGGTTACCGAACCTTTGAATTGCGGGTTTTCTTAATCAACCAGCTGCGACTGAATAAACCACCTGCTATCATCCCCCAAATGATTGACGGTTCTGGCACCGATAGCGGCTCTGGCGGTGGCTCTGGCGGTGGCTCTGGCGGTGGATTCTGAAGCGTTGGCTGGGTGTTATAGCTGACCCGCACAGTGGCTTTTGCCTGGGTTGAAAAGCGGCTCTCCAGGGTTTTTGACCCTTGTACCCCAGAGGTATCCACGGCTAAAAAGCTCAAATCAAGTAGCCCATTGCCGACAAAGTTTTCTGTGACATAGGCGGTCTGGGCCGACAGAGTGAGGGTGGACGTACCCTGATCAAGACCAGGCGTCATCGCTTTTAAGTCAGTGAGCTGCAACCCAGCTGTTCCTCTTGAGATCGACTGAGTCGTGGCAAATCGGGGCGATACGGACAACAGTTGTTGAGACTGTGGCCCCAACAGGGTCAGATCTCCGCCTAGACTGACTCTGACGGACTGAGCCCGCCGGGTTGGATTGTCGATATCAACACTCCCCAATAGGCCCCCGCTGAGTTCGAGGGTCACGTCCAACAGGGTTTCTCCGGGCTGGGGTTGATACTTAGAGATTGTCGAGATTGTCTGGGGGGTACCAGGTGGCCGGGGGCCGATGTCAGCGGTAAACGTGGCAGCGGCAGCGGGCAAAAAAGTGCCTAGACCGATGGCTAGTGAGGTCGTCGTGACCGCTAGACCATATCTAGCGCACAAAGAGGTACCCAGGCGCAAACAACAGCCCTGGGTATGACCCAGGTTTATCAACGATTTCAAAACCATGATGATGATGCAGCGTGAGCGCGAGCTAAAAAAACTTAGGCTTGCTTTTATTAAGCTTTCTTTTTATAAGAATGCCCCTAATAAAAATAGATGTCCTGAGATTAAGCAGATCGGCGTATTTGATTCGGCAATCTATATTAGAAATCCAGGCTGTTTAAGACATTGAAAATAAATTAAAGCAAAAGTTTTGTCCTTAATGACGATCTTTGTTTTGACTCACTCAAACTTGGGTTTAACCGATACTTAGCAAGACAAATTATTTTTTACCTACGGCAAATGGCAAGGGCCAGGTGAGCCCAAGGTTGATTATTTTCGAACCTATTCAAAAGATAGCGAGCAAGCCCCAAAATCATAAAAGTGTAAGTACTCAAATTTTCATCCCTTTCGGATACTCAGCAATCCTACATGGGCTGATATACCTAGTGATGCCAATGTATCTTCAGCGACCTATTGCGGGCGTAAGTTACTACCTGATAGGGGGTATACATAACAACACATACCCAAGCGGAGATTCACTGATAATTTCGAGGAAATTAAGATATTGCTCATACATAAGTTATGGTTTTGCGGCATACATTAAATAAATCATTCAGACCAGTTTTGATCTGCCTTGTGGTACAAAATTTTCTGTTAGCCCAAAACAAAAATAGGTCTCAGCAAGATTGCTGAGACCTGTTGTCTAAAAAATATTTTTGGGCAAACTCAATGGTTACAGCTCAAGGGCTATGATAGTCCCTTCAAAATCTGATCATCCGTTGAAAAATCAGCTTCAATGTGGCTTTTATTGTTGGCCAAATAGTCGGTTTGAAACGAATCTTTGAGTCCAGCCATCAAATCAAACTGGGGCTGCCAGTCCAGCTCCTGCTTAGCTTTGTCAATGGCGGCAAAAAAGTGCTGCACCCGCATCGGGAAGGCTTTTTTCTTGCCAAAGTCAAAGGCTTTGGGCTCGTAGTGGATGAGCTGGACATCGTCGGATTTGCCCGCTGCTACCGCACAGGCCCGCGCCAGCCCGTCAAACGTCACGTAGCGCTCCCCGGACACGTTATAGATTTGGCCAATGGCCTTGGGGTTACCTAGCACCGCTACCATGGCACGGGCCAGGTCAGCACAGTGCCCCAACTGAGTCATCGCCATGCCATTGCCGGGAATCGGGATAGGGCGATCGCGCACTACTCTGTCAAAAAACCAGCTTTCTAACGGATTGTAGTTTTGAGGCCCATATATATAGACGGGGCGAATCGAGGTAAACGCCATGTCCTGATCAGCCAGATAGGCTTCGGTTTCAAACTTGCCGCGATGGCGGCTTTTAGGGTCCACCGGGTCGCCTTCGACATGGGGCATCTGGTCAGATTTTTGATACACCCCCGCTGAGCTGACATAGATAAAGTGCTGCAGCTTACCCTTGTAGATCTCCACTAGCGGCTGGGTGTCGCTGAGTTCGCGTCCGTTATTGTCAAAGATCGCGTCGAAGGATTCATTGGCGAGTTTGGCTTTGAGGGCTGTGGGGTCTTTGCGATCGCACACAATCTGCCCCACCCCGTCGGGCACTGGGTGATTGCCCCGATTGAGCAGCACGACGTCGTGCCCCTGGGCCAATAGCTGCTCCGTTAAATACACCCCGATAAACCGGGTGCCACCCATCACCAAAATTCGCATCGCTGTCTCCTAGCTGCCGATCAAAACCATCTTAAGGGAACAGAATCTATTGAATTAATTTATTTGAATGATAGTAATGAGCATTCACTCACATGTCTTGTAACAAACAGTTACAAGATGCGCCTTTCAATATGTAAAATTGTGTCGCATCTTTTCCCAATGCCGCTTTAACAGGGGTTTTTTTGATACAAACACAAATAGGTTTTGAATCTATTCCAAACCCGTTAAGCCAAATCCATTATCTTGTTTGTTCACTTTTGTAAAGCTCTAGGGTGATTTGTATTCATATATCTTTAGCCCTTTTACAAAGTTGGCATTCCTAATGGGCCAGGGTAAAGCTCATTGCTGTTATCCATCCCTGGCACCCCTGGCAGTCATCGCCTAGCACATTGAGAGAACCAGAGAGAACACACGGAGCAAGGAGTTTAACTGCATGTTCACTCACGTCAAGCCCACTGTGAGACATATCTCGCCCGAGAATGTGGGGGAGCGTTTCCTGGTGAAAGTGGTCTATGTCGTGCTAGAACCCCAGTATCAGAGCGCATTGTCGGCTGCGGTTCGGTCTATTAATAAACGCAATTCCCAGATAGCTGTTGAGATCAGTGGCTATCTGATCGAGGAGCTTCGCAGTGAAGAAAACTACGAAGCTTTTAAACACGACATTGCTCAGGCCAACGTCTTTATTGGCTCGTTGATTTTTGTCGAAGACCTGGCAGAAAAGGTGGCGGCTGCCGTCAAACCCCATCGAGATAACCTTGATGCGGCGGTGGTCTTCCCCTCCATGCCCCAGGTGATGCGCCTCAATAAGCTGGGCAGCTTTTCGATGGCGCAGTTGGGGCAGTCCAAAAGCGTCATTGGCGACTTTATGAAAAAGCGTCGTCAAAAGCAGGGCAGCGGGTTCGAAGATGCCATGCTCAAGCTGCTGCGGACGCTGCCTAAGGTGCTGAAGTATCTGCCTGTCGAAAAGGCCCAGGATGCGCGCAACTTTATGCTCAGCTTCCAATATTGGCTCGGGGGCTCCCCTGAGAACCTGGAAAATTTCCTACTCATGCTGACCGATCGCTACATCCTTCCAGAAGCCGCCGTCGAGGGTGCCCCCGAGCCGATGGACTATCAGGAGCCGGTCACCTATCCAGATATTGGTATCTGGCATCCGCTGGCACCGACCATGTACGAAGACCTCAAGGAGTACCTCAACTGGTATAGCTCTCGCACAGATCTGCCAGAGGCCTGTCGCTCCGAGCGGGCCCCTTGCGTCGGGGTCGTACTCCAGCGTACCCACCTGGTCACCGGGGATGAAGCCCACTATGTATCAATGGTGCAAGAGCTTGAGTATCTAGGGGCGCGAGTGGTTCCTGTATTTGCAGGCGGTCTCGATTTTTCTAAGCCCGTCGAAGCCTACTTCTACGATCCACTCCATCCCGAGACCCCGCTGATTGATGCCGTGGTCTCGCTAACTGGGTTTGCTCTGGTGGGTGGCCCCGCCCGCCAAGATCACCCCAAGGCAATTGAAGCCCTTAAAAAGCTCAATCGACCCTACATGGTCTCACTCCCCCTGGTATTCCAAACCACCGAAGAATGGGAAGGCAGCGATCTGGGACTGCATCCTATTCAGGTGGCGCTCCAGATGGCGATTCCTGAGCTAGACGGTGCAATTGAGCCGATTGTGGTCTCGGGCCGCGACGGCATGACCGGACGCGCCATTACCCTGCAAGACCGTGTCCAGGCGGTGGCCCATCGGGCCTTCAAGTGGGCAAGCCTGCGGCGGTTACCTCGGGTTGAGAAAAGGCTGGCGATTACGGTCTTTAGCTTCCCCCCTGACAAAGGCAATGTGGGGACGGCGGCCTATCTGGATGTATTTGGCTCGATCTATAAAGTGATGGAGCAAATGGCCGCGGAGGGCTACCACGTTGAGAATTTACCCGAGTCACCCGAAGCCCTTATGCTGGAGGTGATCCACGATGCCCAAGCCCAGTACAACAGCCCAGAACTCAACATCGCCCATCGCATGTCGGTTCAGGAATATGAGGCCTTAACGCCCTATTCCACCCGGCTCGAAGAAAACTGGGGACCGCCGCCGGGGCACCTCAACACCGACGGGCAAAATCTGCTGGTCTATGGCAAAGCCTTTGGCAATATCTTCATTGGGGTGCAGCCCACCTTTGGTTACGAGGGCGACCCGATGCGGCTCCTGTTTTCCCGGTCGGCCAGCCCCCACCATGGGTTTGCTGCCTACTACACTTATCTTGAGAAACTTTGGAAAGCCGATGCAGTGCTGCACTTTGGCACCCACGGCTCGCTGGAGTTTATGCCCGGCAAGCAGATGGGCATGTCGGCCCAGTGCTATCCCGATAACCTGATTGGCACGATCCCTAATCTCTATTATTACGCTGCCAATAACCCCTCTGAGGCCACCATCGCCAAGCGCCGAGGTTATGCCGAGACCATCAGCTACCTGACCCCACCCGCTGAGAACGCTGGTCTTTACAAGGGTCTCAAGGAGCTCAGCGAACTGATCGGCTCTTATCAGACCCTGAAGGATAGCGGTCGCGGGGTGCCCATCGTCAACGCCATCATCGAAATGGCTCGCCAGGTCAACCTCGACAAAGACATTACCCTGCCCGAGCAAGATGCCAACGAGCTGTCGGCGGAGGTGCGCGACAATCTGGTGGGTAAGGTTTATATCAAACTGATGGAGATCGAGTCGCGGCTGCTGCCCTGTGGGCTGCACGTCATTGGCAAGCCCCCCACCGCTGAGGAGGCCATTGCCACCCTGGTAAATATTGCGGGCCTAGACCGCGAAGAGGAAGGCATCATGAGCCTCCAGCGGCTCATCGCAGAGAGCCTCGGTCGTGACATTGATGAGATCTACAGCAATAGCGATCGCGGCGTCCTCGATGACGTACAGCTGCTCTACGATATCAACAACGGAGTTCGAGAAGCCGTCGCTGCCATGGTCAGCGGTCAAGTTGACGAGGAGGGGCGAGTCTCTCTCAAGTCGATGCTCAACGTCTTCAATTTTGGACGTCAGCAGGAACCCTGGGTTGCGGCCCTGCACCAGGCTGGCTACCCCTCCGTCAATGAAGACGCGCTGAAGCCCCTGTTCGAATACCTGCAGTTTTGCCTGAAGCAGGTGGTAGCCGACAATGAGCTATCTGCCTTGCTCACTGCCCTTGACGGTGAGTATGTCTTGCCTGGCCCCGGCGGTGATCCGATCCGCAATCCGGATGTGCTGCCGACGGGCAAAAACATCCACGCCCTCGATCCGCAGTCGATTCCCACCACGGCGGCGGTGCAGTCCGCCAAAATCGTGGTTGATCGCCTGCTTGAGCGGCAGCGGTTAGACAATGGCGGTGATTGGCCAGAAACTATCGCCGCAGTCCTCTGGGGCACTGACAATATCAAAACCTATGGCGAATCGCTGGCCCAGATTCTCTGGTTTGTGGGAGCTAAGCCAGTTCCCGATGCCCTGGGTCGGGTCAACAAGCTAGAGCTACTGCCCCTCGAAGAACTGGGCCGTCCTCGTATTGACGTGGTGGTCAACTGCTCAGGGGTTTTCCGAGATTTGTTTGTCAACCAGATGGCGCTGCTTGACCGGGCGGTCAAAATGGCGGCTGAGGCAGATGAGCCCCCGGAGATGAACTTTGTCCGCAAACACGCCCTGGCCCAGGCTGAGGAAATGGGTGTCTCCCTGCGGGACGCAGCTACGCGGGTTTTCTCAAATGCGTCGGGGTCCTATGCGTCAAACGTCAACCTGGCAGTAGAGAACAGCAGCTGGGAAGAAGAGGCAGAGCTGCAAGAGATGTACCTTAAGCGTAAATCCTTCGCCTTTAACTCCGACAACCCCGGCATGATGGATCAGTCCCGCGACCTGTTTGAGGCTTCCCTCAAGACCGCCGAGGTGACCTTCCAAAATCTCGATTCGTCGGAGATTTCGCTGACGGATGTGTCCCACTACTTTGACTCTGACCCCACCAAAGTCGTGGCAAATCTGCGCGACGATGGCAAGAAACCGGCCTCCTTTGTGGCCGACACCACCACAGCCAATGCCCAGGTCCGGACGCTCTCTGAGACCGTCCGCCTGGATTCTCGCACTAAGATGCTCAATCCCAAATGGTACGAAGGGATGCTCTCCCACGGCTATGAGGGCGTTCGGGAGCTGTCTAAGCGGTTGGTAAATACCATGGGCTGGTCAGCCACCGCGGACGCTGTGGATAACTGGGTTTATGAAGACACCAACACCACCTTCATCCAAGATGAGGACATGTGTAAGCGACTCATGGACCTCAACCCCAATTCCTTTCGCAGGATGGTGACCACCTTACTGGAGGTTAACGGTCGCGGCTACTGGGAAACCAGCGATGAAAATATCGCACGGCTGCAGGAACTCTACGAAGAGGTCGAAAACCGTATCGAAGGGGTGGAATAAATCCACAAAAGAGAGGGTCGCCCATGGGCGACCCTCTCTTTTGTGGGGTTGATATCCCGGCTAATTGCCGACGGTTCGAAGGGGCGGGCATCAGGCTGCACCCCTGCTGGGCTGTTTATCAAGTGGCTTCGGCAACGGCTTGGGCGTTGATATCACCAGGGGGCTCAAACTTGTAACCAACGCCGCGCACGGTCTGAATCAGCGCTGGTTGGGCCGTATCAATTTCAATTTTCTTTCTGATCTGGCCGATGTGGACATCCACAACCCGCTGGTCGCCGACATATTCATAGTCCCAAACCTTTTGGATGAGCTCAGTCCGCCGCCACACTCGACCCGGATGGCTGGCTAAAAAGTGCAGCAGATCAAACTCGAGCGCTGTCAACGGCACTAGATCGTTTTCTAAGGTCACTTCCCGACGGATGGGGTCAATCGCGAGTTTATTGAAAGTCAAACATTGCTGCTCGGCAGCGGTGACCGGGCGCTGACGTTTGAGGATGGCCCCCACGCGAACTTCTAACTCACCCAGGCTAAACGGTTTAGTAATGTAGTCATCCGCCCCTTGGTTAAAGCCTTTAATTTTGTCAGCCTCATCGGTACGGCTGGTTAGCATCAGAACAAATACCCCTGTCCGTGATTGCATCTCTTTGCAGAGGTCATAGCCGTTAGCGTCCGGCAAATTGACATCTAATACAACCAGGTCTGGATTGAACTGCTCAAAGACTGCCAACGCACTTTTGCCGTCTTCCGCTGACTCCATCTGGTAGGACTGTTTAGCCAAAAACCGATGGATTAAATTGCGAATAGCCGGATCGTCGTCAACAACCAGGATTTTGGC
Organism: Cyanobacteria bacterium P01_D01_bin.44; assembly: GCA_039200855.1. Lineage (GTDB taxonomy): Bacteria > Cyanobacteriota > Cyanobacteriia > Phormidesmidales > Phormidesmidaceae > SIO4C1. Next base: position 11,325 of record JBCCRZ010000102.1, read on the forward strand.
AGAGGCCATAGTCATAATCCTTGAATCGATAAACGTTAACTTAACTGGGTAACAGACCTTAACCGCACCCAAATCCACAGGTTGCCCTTGGGAGCAAACTTGAGGCTTTAAACTGGGTACGATACGACAACCTTACGGATAACTAAACATGGGCCCCACCCAAACCCACAGGGTGCCTGTTGGTCAAAGCTCAAAGCTACAGATTGGATGTGGTTTGTAGGCTGCCCTAGTAAGTCCCTATAAAGACTTATATTCATAAGATTTCACGAACTTCAGAGAAAATTTTTATAATGCTTGCACACCATATTAGTCAAAGTTTTATCTGATGCGGTTTTTTGGCCCATCAGACCGAGGACTTGACCCCAAGGTTGAGCATCATGGCGCTAGCAGTCGTGATCAACCGTATGGTTCTCCGTTTCTACTATACGCAGACTTTATAGATTAAGCTATAACTCGCAATCCTCAGTAAAATTCTCTGATTATTTTTTTCACTTTATTTTCCTTTAGCCCACTCCCTAGTTACACTGATGGCTAGGGTTATATATATTGACTCCCGCCATGAGTATTCCCACTCTCTTCATTAAATTTTCTAACTCAGTCATGGAGTCGACGCTAATGCCTCGGGAGGTTCTCGGATGAGCAATCAGAACGCATATGAAACGCTGGGCCTAGACGAAGCCTCCTCTTTTGAAGAGGTACAAGCGGCCCGGCAGCGTCTGGTCAAAGAATGCGAGGACAACCCTCAGCGCAAAGAAGCGGTCGAAGCGGCCTACGACTCTATCTTGATGGAGCGCCTGCGGATGCGTCAGGAGGGCAAAATCAAGGTGCCGGATCGGATTCGCTATGCCGAAAAGCAGGCGGAAAAGCTAGCTGCGGCTAAGGCCTCAGCGACCCCATCGGCCAGCAATCCACCCACCTGGCTTCAAGATTGGTTAGATACCCCTAGCCGTAATGACATCTTATGGCCGTCGGCTATTTATCTGTCGCTAGCTGTTTTAAGTTGGTTTACGGCCACAGCAGAGGGCACTGGGGCCTCAGTTATGTTGGGGTTTGGGGTGGCTTTGTGTGCCTACTTCCTCAACCGAAAAGAACGTAAGTTTTGGCGCTCGATCTTGCTAGCAGCGGGTGCTTTGCTGCTGGGGCTATTGCTGGGCTTTGCATTTCTGGCGTTACTCAAGAGCCAGGGGGTGGCGGTGGCCGAGGCCCAGGTGGCTGCGATCGCAGCCATTATGGCCTTTGTATTTATGTGGTTTGCCAGCAGCTTTTTGCGCTAACGGGGCACATCCACCCAGCGACCCTGCTGGTGAGACTGGTGGGTTAGATCCATCATTAGTTGAGAATAAACCCCCTCAGCCAGGGCGGGGGGAGACATCCGCCCCGCATCCATACAGCTTACCCAGTGATCGACCACTCGGATAAACGGAGCCAGCCGTCCATCGTCATAGACCTTGGGAAAGGCCAACCGGTCTGGGATCGCTAACTCGGCCAGGGGCGCTCCCAACTGGGAGCCATAGAGCTTAAAGCCATGGACATAGTCTTTGGGGTTGTC
>JBCCRZ010000103.1:0-12802 GCA_039200855.1 Cyanobacteria bacterium P01_D01_bin.44
ACCTCAGAGGGATAAGGCCATCCAATCGGGGACAGGGTTTTGCTGCGCGCCACTAGGATTTACCTGGGGACGAGCACGCTATTTACTCGCATACACCTTGCAGATCTTATTTCTCTCTGCTCGCAACATTCCAAGTCGTGTAGTAGACATCCTCAAACAGACGGGCTTTTTGCTGGGTGAGACAGACCACCACCCGAGCCTGGTCGAGCAAATAGTCAATTTTTCGCTTGAGCACCGCATTAGCGGGAAACCCGATAGCATAGCCCACCCCAGCTCGTTCACACACCCTAAAGATTTCGGGTAAGGCAAACCCCGCATCAGCGCGAAATTGAATCTTGACCCCTGGCCAGGCCCGTTTCAGTCGCCAGAATAGCCAGCGTAGTATCCCGGCCACCCCCTTGCCGGGATGACTATTGCCAGGGCGTAACTGTAAGACCAGTGGATAGCCGCTTCACACTCTGTCATGGCACAATTGAGACGATAAATTCTTATAAGAGCCTGATTCTAAAGCGTTTCAGGCTCTTTTTCTATCCCTTTTGTGACTTCTCGTGAATAATCCAGGCTAAGCGAAGCCTCTTAGCTATTCAATGAGGGTCTCTGCCGTGACGCCTTAGCTGGCTGGCTCCGCATGGCTTCCGGGCTCGAGACTTTGGTTAATCTGACCGATGGTCAAACCGATGGTTTGACCATCGGTCAGATTGATGCTAGGTTGTGTTGGAAACATGAGTCAGAGAGGATAAAACATGAGTCAGAAAGGACAAACAGTGCCCTCGTCCGAACCCCAACGGGACATGTTGCTGGAGGCCGCCACCACCGAGTTCGCAGTGAATGGTTTCGAGGCGACCTCTATCCAGAAAGTCGCTTCGGCCGCAGGTGTCAGCAAAGCCAAGGTCTTCTACTACTTCGACAACAAAGAGGAGCTCTACGCTCGAGTACTGGACCAGACCCTTCAGCCCCTCCTCGCGCCCCTCGAGTCTGCCCCACAGGCAAGCTCGGTCGAGTCGTTTTGGGCTTCGCTCGAATCGGGGCTGAACTTCGCGTTCGAGTTTGGCCGCCGCGACCCATACGCGGCCGCGCTCATACGAGATCTCTATCGCCGTGGCGGGGACTCTACATCGCTTCTACGCCTGCTTGAGCGCGCCCGAGCCGGGATAGCTAACTGGTTGCGCGATGGACGGCAGCTCGGGGCGGTGAGGACAGACCTGCCCGTGTCGATTCTCGCCGAAGCTGTCATAGGAGCACTCGTCCACGTGGACCGCTGGCTGGCCTCACATACCGACGCTGATAGTTCAGCCGAGGATCTCTTATCCAGCGTGGCCCTTGCCGCACTTGCGCGCGACGCTCTCCAGCAACGCACGCCTTCGGAGTGCGAGGCAGAGGTCACCTACGCCTCTGAGGACGTCCCCCGCGAGACCGACGCCTACCTCGATGTTTCCGCAACGGTGACGCGCCGGGTCACCATGCGAAATGGTCGCCATTGGGATCCCGCCCCCAGCTTCGATCTCGAGGGCTTCGAGCTCATCGCTGCACCGACGGTGTTTGCCCAACCGCCTAGCGACAGTGAAGCAAGGGTGGCCTATGGCACGATCGAAGCAGCGCTCAAGAAACGTCTCGGAGCTTCCTTCGCCTGGGTATTCGATCATACGGTGCGGCATACGGAGCACACTCCGGGGCGACGTCCCCCGATTCGCATCGTTCACGCGGATTACGGACGCGGAGCAGGCGTTCGCAGGCTCTGGGAGTTGCTCCCACACGCCAAGGCTGAACGATGGGCAGGCTCCCGCGTCGTCGTGGCGAATCTCTGGCAATCGGTGGCCGGGGTTGTGCACTCCATGCCTCTGGCCTTCGTAGACATCACCTCCGTTTGCGACGAGAACTTTATCCCAGTTACGGTTCACTACCCCGACCGAGACGGTGAGGTCGGTTACTACCGGCCCAACGAAGACCACCGCTGGTACTGGTTTCCGTTCCTGCGTCCCTCCGAGTCATTGTTGTTCAAAACCTTCGACGGCCTGCCGGGCGAGCATCACTGGTCCTGCCCCCACGCCGCCTTCACGGCCCCCAACTCTCCCAAGGAGCTCGCGGGTCGACGAACGAGCATCGAATTCCGGATCTTGCTTGCTTTTGAACGTGGCTCGCGAGGTGCAGCATGAGCCCACTTCAACCGTTCGGAGATCGGATCTGGATCTGCGACGGGCCACGTGTGCGGATGATGACGATCCCGTTTGCGACGCGCATGACCATCGTCGAACTCGAGCCCGGGAGTCTCTGGGTTCATTCGCCACTCGAGCCCACCCCGGAAGTACAGGAAGCAGTCGAAGCGCTAGGCGAAGTGAAGTTCATCGTCGCGCCGAATAAGATTCACAGCCTTGGAGTCGGTCCCTGGAAGGAGCGATACCCATCGGCCGATGTCTGGGTTTCTCCCTGCTTCCGCAAGCGGCACCCGGGCGCTCCCGTTGACCACGTCATCGGGACGGATGCTCCGCAGGCGTGGGGCGGTCAGATCGACACGCTGTGCTTCGGTGGAAGCAGCTTTCTCGACGAGGTCGTTTTCTACCACGGGCGTTCGGGGACGTTAATCCTCACCGATCTCATCCAGCGCCACGATCCGGCTGGAGAATCCTGGCTCTGGTGTTTCGTCAAACGCACTGTGGGCGTACTCGGGCTGTCGGGTGGGACCGCCAAGGACCTGCGGATTACCTTCAGTGATCTCAATGCGGCCCGAGCAAGCGCGGAGGCGCTCCTTCGTTGGGCCTTCGACCGTGTAGTGATTGCGCACGGCATGTGCATCACCGAAGATGCCCACCGCACAGTCGAGAAAGCCTTCGATTGGGTGCTCAAAACCGATTGACCATTGTTGGTGGTAGAGGCCGGTCGGCCAAGGTTGAGCCCTGTGTTGGAGCTACCAATCGCCGGATGGCCCTGTGGCGCTGCTGATGAAAAATGCGATTCTCCACAGGAGAGGCTGATGCCAACGCACCTGCTGGCAAAAAATGCAATTCTCCAATGGAGAGGCTAACGCCAACGCAACTAGTTCATTAACTGCCACACGGTAACTATCTACACTTACCAGAATCGGAGCGAGGGCAGCAACCTTCGCTGTATGGTCAAATAGCCTGCTGCTTAGGCGACCATCCCCTACACAGCCTGTGCCGTCTCCAGTGCCAGTATCGACAGCAGGGCATAGAGAGCCCAAGCGTCAGTCAGTGAGTGTCGGTGACCTCGTTGCCGGTGACTGTGGCGATATGCGATCGCAATTGTGAATTCCGGCAATTATGACCGGAGTAATTCAGGGAGCCATAGCTGCGGTGAAAAATGCGATCTATAGGTGTGAGTTACAGAGGAATGAGTTGGCATTTGGAGATGCCCGCTTCGACACGCTCAGGCGTACACGTTCCTTAACCTGAATAATCCCTCAACCGACGGAACCCCAATGGTTAGGACATTCCCAAAAACAGACTGTAGTTAAGGACATTTGCTAGCGCCATTGTATGACAAGGGTTTTGGGAATTTTTTCGATCCTTCATGAATAATCCAGGCTAGTGAGTTCATCTTCACCCACTCACCCACTCACCTCATCTAACCGAAATTTTAAGCTTGCTGCAGTAACTAGCAGTATCAGGCCGACATGCTCTACTAAGAACCTGAAGGCGGCAGATTAAATTCAATAAACTTGATTACCGCGTCTAACCCTTTAGCCTCTTTCAAGTTCGTAAACACAAAGGGCCGTTCCCCGCGCATTTTTTTAGCATCTCGATCCATCACGCCCAGATCAGCCCCCACCATCGGGGCCAGATCAATCTTATTGATTACCAGCAAATCTGATTTCGTAATCCCCGGCCCCCCTTTACGGGGAATCTTATCCCCCGCCGCCACATCAATCACATAAATCGCCAGGTCCACCAGCTCCGGGCTAAAAGTGGCGGCCAGGTTATCGCCGCCGCTTTCCACAAAGATTAGCTCCAGATCGGTGAATCGCATTTCCAGATCCTCAATTGCTCCCAAATTCAAAGACGCATCTTCGCGAATGGCCGTATGGGGGCAACCCCCCGTCTCTACGCCCACAATGCGACTTCGATCAAGCGCTTCTCGCCGGGTCAAAAACTGAGCATCTTCTTGGGTATAAATATCGTTGGTCACTACCGCGATGGAATAGTGCGATCGCAACGTCTTGCAAAGCGCTTCTACCAGGGCTGTCTTACCCGACCCAACCGGCCCCGCGATACCCACTCGAAAGGGATTCATCTTTGTGTTTACCTCCTTTTTCAAAATCGGACCCAGATCGCCATCAGCCTACCAGCCGCCTCAACTGCGAAACAGCCGACTGTAAAGTGTTTCGTGTTGCATGCTGGCGATTGCAACCCCCCAGCCGCTACTCGCCAACTGGTGGTCTTCTAACGTAAGGATACTGTTGGCGGTGTAGGCCAGGGTAGGTGTTAGAGATAGCAACAAGGCCTGCCCTTCGGTTTGGCCGAGGGGCACGAGCTTGACGGCGGCATTGACTAAATTGGTGGCCCAGCTTTGCAGGTAGCCGAGCACCATGGAGGATTCGGCAATCTGCCAGCGGGCGGCGGCGAGGCCAAAGGCAATCGCAAAGTTACAAGGCGTACCGCAGGCGGTCAGGGTCGGTTGTAGTGCAGGATGTAAATTTGCCAGCAGGCGGGCCAGGGCGCGGCCCATTTGTTCACTTTGCTGGCGCAGCTCATCGGTTTCACGAACGGCAGAGAGCCACTGGTTCCAGTAGCGAAGCTGGGCAGGGTCCAGAGAATATCGGTGGGCGCGGAGTGCGATCGCAGCCTCCAGACGCACCGCCCCATATTGCAGTTCTTGGGTAATCCAATGCTCCAGATCGGCCATCGTCTTCAGGTATCCCTGATAGGTCAGCGTCTCTAACCCTTCTGAATAGCTAAAGGCCCCCACTGGCAGGGCAGGGCTCGCCAGCTGTAGAAGTCTCAGCAGAGCCTGGGCATCTTCTTGAGCGGGTTCATCTTGACTACTCATGGGCATGGGCAATATTAATGGGCATGGGCGTGTCCGTAAGCACCCGACTCTGGCTCAAAGGGCACCGTTTCGTAGACAACCTGTGCCCCTAAATGCTGCAGTAAGTGAGCCAACACCGGATCGGGCGACAGCCGCAGATAGTCTGGATGCAGCTCTAAAGGCACATGACGGTTGCCCAGATGATAGGCCGCCCGCAGCAAATCAAACTCGGTCTGAGCCTTGACCGTCATCACCGCCTCTGGCCTGGCGATCACTTGCAGCACCTGGGCATGGTCATCGGCACCCAGGTGGTTCCCCCCTTTTAAGACAGTGCCCCTGGGTAGGTCGAGATAGACCTCGGCTCCCCCCTCGGTCGTGTAGCGATGTCGCGATCGCGTCCGTTCTTCAGCGGTCAATGCCAGGGTGAAATCGACGACCTCAACCGGGGAGGATAGACGATGTGTAAATACGTAAACCACGATTTTTAATTCAACTTTGTCCACATCCAGCCCCGTGGTTTGCCCTACGGGAATTGACCCATTCGTTTGCCTGTTGGCAAAACCTCAAGTTTGAAAACTGGATGTGGTTTATTTTCCTATCGAAGCGTATTGTACTCGCCGAAGCCTATCGTATTCGGCCTCACTGATATGGCTTAAATCTCAAGCAGTCTGGCGCAGTATCGGGTCTTAGATCACAGCCACCTTAATTTGTGACGCCCCTTAAACTGCCACACTCCCTTACGGATTTCTCGAAACCCTACTTGTTGTACCTATCATCTGAATTCTCAGTAATTTCAACCATTTCTCAAGTTCAACCATTTCTCAAGTTCAACCCTCTCACACATTCAACCCTCGTCATCAGCTTGTTGTCTTAGTTTACTGTTCACGACACAGTCTCGTGTCTTCCCTGTCACATTACGGAGCCCCTGAATATGCTGAAACCGGCAGTCAAGTCTCAACTGTCCTCTGTTGCCGTTGCAACTCCGACCTCTATTTCTGCAAATCAGATCCCTTATCCCAGCCTGTCTTTTGAGTTTCAAGCCTCACTCTTATTCGCAGCCATCGAAAATTTTGCGGATGGATTAATCATCGTCAACAAAGCTGGAGAAATCCTGCACCAAAACCGCTACGCCAACCAGCTAATTAAAACCCTCGACACCCAGTATAAAAATCTCAAATCCCTGCCCAAAAACATCTGGAAAATCTGCCAGTCTTTGCTAAATAACGCCGATATTTTCTCAACCCAAACCCACGTCATTCTAGAAGATGAGTTACGAACCGATGACCAAGGTGTCATTCGAGTACGGGTCCAGTGGTTTAGCTCAGATGGCAGCAACCAAGATTGCTTTCTAGTCACCCTAGAAAATCGCAGCCGCTCCTTTGAAAGCCGTGCCATGAGCGATGCCCAGCGCTATGGCCTAACCCCTCGAGAAGTCGATGTATGGCAGCTCAAGCAGGCTAACTATAGCTATAAGGAAATCGCCACAGAGTTGTTTATCTCTGAAAACACCGTCAAGAAGCACCTGAAGAGCGTCTATGCGAAGCGAGATCAACAGGCGGCGTGATTTTGGATTTTAGATTTTAGATTTTGGATTTTGGATTTTGGATAGGGAGATAGGAGGTAGGAGATAGGAGTCATACCAAATCCGAACTCAGTAACCCCGATACAAAACAAAACCCACCGAGCATCCTCCAAAATCCAAAATCGCAAATCTAAAATTCATCTCCCCCATCTCCCGTTCGGCTGAGACTTCGGCGTGAGCTCAGTCGAACGCTCACGTCGAAGCCCTGCTCCCCACCTCCCCTGCTCCCTGCACCAACCCTCTACAATAGAGGCCTGAACATTCTCCCTCTCCCCCATGCTGCCTAAGGACGATCTACTCAAGGGTGTTGAGAATAAAGAAACGCTGACTCGTGTGCTGGATCGCTCAGAGCAGGCAATTCGCACCTGGGAATCCGTGGCCACGGATTTTTTATCACCGCCGGAGCTGTTTGAGGCCCAGGCAATGTTAGGTCGATTGACCGATATTCATGCGATCGCAGCCGGGGGCTACCCCCAGGCAGAGCGCCAGCGGCTCTTGATTGCCCGTGCAGAACTCCCCTTAGAGGGAGTTGAGATGCCTTTGTCCGCAGTGGATATTGCCGGTAATTTTTTGTTTGACACCGCCACCCACCGCGACTTTTTAGGGGCACTGTTAGGCACCGGCATCGTGCGTGAAAAGGTCGGTGACATCATTGTGCTGGGGGAGCGCGGAGCCCAGGCGGTCGTGATTCCTGAAATGGTGGAGTTTTTGGGCATGCATCTCACCCAGGTCCGGTCGGTGCCGGTTAAGACGCGACCGATTGAGTTTTCAGAGCTGAAGGTACGCAAGCCCCGCAAAAAAGAAATCACTACCGTAGAAGCCTCGATGCGTCTTGATGCGGTTGCCTCTGCGGGGTTTGGTATGTCACGCAGCAAAATGGCCGACATGATCAGCAGCGGCGACGTCCGGGTCAACTGGAAACCCATCACCCAGGCCAGTCATACTGTCAAGTCCGGTGACCTGGTGGCCATTCGCGGCAAGGGGCGGCTAGAAATTGGTGAGGTCACCATCACTAAAAAAGAAAGATATCGAGTGCAGCTAACCAGATACGTTTAGGTCAAGAACCTGATTGACTGCGACCCCAAAAAAGCCATTGACTTAAACCTCGTCCACATCCGGACCCATAGTTGGCCCTACGGGAAAGACTTAGGTTGTCAAACTGGACGTGGTTTAGTTTGTTTTGGGTCATGCTGCCGCCTAAATCGTAGCCTAGGCGACATTTTTAGATTTCAGCGCCCAATCAGTCCAAAAATCATGGCTAACCAGGGCGTTTTTGGATGATTTTTAGAAGTAATTCGCTTGATTTATCCGGAAGCCACCAGGATAGGTCGATCTGTGTAGTAAGGTTAAACATTTTTTAACTTTTACACACCCAACTGTACGCAATCACCATCGATGTCTAGGCTATCCAGTCGATCATTCCTCATGATCGATCATGCGCTTGATTATCTTTGTTCTGGCCAAAAGTTGGCCCAGAAAAAGCGTCAAACCGTACTCAAACGGCTTGGTGAGCTACACCATCAGCCAGGGCCGCCCCTGACCTACGATGAGCTGAGCGCTGTCATCCTCAAAGCGTTTCCTGAGTTTGATGAGCAGGTGCTCAGGCGGGCCGCCCAACTCAACCGCCCTAATCTGCTGGTAAAACTTGCCCAGCAAGGGGTAGGGGCTGTGATTGGGGTGGGTGCGATCGCACTTAGTCTGTGGGTTGCTAATCTCCCTCATCCGTCTATTCGAAAGCCCCTGGCAAAAGCAGTCCCGATTTTGCTGACGCCCAGCTTTCGCCAAATGGACTATCACTATCGGCAAGCGACAACCCATCGGGCCCAAGCCGCTCAGCTGATCCAATCGGCAACTCACGTCAACGATATTGCTCAGATATCAAGCCAAACAGCCCAAGCACAGCAGCATCTAGATCAGATACCTGACTGGTTTTTAGATGTTTACCCCCAGCGCTATTGCAGTTGGGTTAGCTGTAGCTGGCAGTTCAGTCAGGCTGAGTTTGACACCGCCCAAACTCAGCTCAAGCAACTCCAAACCCAGCTCAAGCAAGAAAAGCTTGCCCTGGGACAGCTGCAGACGGCTATCCTCAGCATGGAAACCGCCCAGCGTCGCTACGAAGTGATGCAAACATCTACTGAGAAACTTGCCGCTATTAACGACTTAAAGTCGGGCCTAGAGAAGCTCAGCACCGTACCCCAAAACACCCTTGCCGGGGAAATTGCCCAGGCAGAGTTAGTGACAGTGCAATCAACCTATCAAGGTTTGACAGTCCAAAGCTCCCCATCCCCAGTCAATCAGCCCCATCCTGCTTTGCAAGCGGCCCAACAATACGCAACCCAGGCTGCTCAAGTCGCCCAAAATCCCCCCCTTACAGTTGACACTTGGAAAAATGCAGCGGCTCTCTGGCAAACGGCCATCGCTCAACTCGATCAGGTGCCCGACCATAGCCCCAGCGCTGCCAATGCAAAAACCTTGCGAGTTAACTACGTCAATAACTTGCAGCAAATTCAAGCCAAGCAAGCCCTAGAGCAAACTGCAACCCAAACCCTGAGCCAGGTCCGTGAGCAGGCCCAGACCTTAATTGAGATGCAAAATAAGCCCCCCACGCCTACCTTATTAACCGAGCTACAAACAGTGATGGGGCAGTTGCAATCTGTGCCCCCCGGCACCACGGCTTACAAAGAGGCCCAGGCGATGCTCATCCAGATTGAACAGCAGTTTCGAGCGAGGCAAGCGACAGTCAAGCCTCAAAATCCGGATCAAGGGTAGGGCGGAAAATGGCAGTCATCCTGGCTGGCTGGGTATACCAAAGAAAGGATATCCATAGCAGCTACCCAGAATTTTAGATGCCACGGCTTAGCGAACGCGCTTTTTCCCTGCTCAATCAAGAGCTCAAACGACTGATCAAACCGCTAGAACAGGTTCGATACGACATTGTTCTTAAGCGACTTCAGAAATTTTGCCAGCAAGACGGCCCGCCGCTGGACTATGACGCTCTGAGAGAGGCCATCATCGACATCTTTCCAGAGTTTGATGACGGGGTGTTGAGAAAAGCCGCCCAGGTCAATCAGCCAAACCCGGTGGTGGGCGCTGTGGGTTGGATTGCGACTATTGCGGTGGGGGCAGTTGCGATCGCAGGCGGCCTGTGGATTATCAACCTGCCCTACCCAATGATCCGCTGGCCGGTGGCTAGGACTGCTCCGATGCTTCTGCTACCTAGCTTTATGCGCATGGACCACAACTATCGGCAAGCGATTATCTACACCGAACAGGCCGATCAGCTGATCAACAATGCCACCAGCGCCCAAGACTTTGAGCTTGGGGCCGATAAAGCCGATCAGGCCCAGCGGCACTTAGACAAACTGCCTGTTTGGTTTCTTGGCTACTATCCTCAGCGTTATTGCGCCTGGTTTAACTGCGGCTGGCAGTTTACCCTCGACGAGTTTGAAGACGCCCGCGCCCTGATTGGCCGCATGGATGCCCAAATTTTCCAAGAAGAAAACGCCCTCCAGCTTTTAGAAGAAGGGACGCTGGCCGTCGAAACCGCCAAGCGCCGCTATGAAGCCCTGCAAAGTACCGAAGAAAAGCTCACCATCTTAGGCATGTGGCAAGAAGGCATGGACAAGCTCAACGAAATCCCCAGCGGCACCCTGGCAGGCCAAACTGCCCAAACTCGCCTCGAGGCCTTTCAGCGTGACTATGAAACCGTTGCAGGCACCCGCGCCAATGCCAGCCAGCCTAATACCTTTGTGCAGGTGGCTAAGCAATATGCTGCCCAAGCTACCCAAGCCGCCCAAAATCCACCCCATACTGCTGATACCTGGGGCCGCATTGTCATTCTCTGGGCAGAAGCCATTGATCAGCTAGACCAAGTCCCCCCCAACAGCCCCGGCTATACCGAAGCTCAAACCCTAAAAGTGGGCTATCTCAATAACTTGAAACAAATCAAAGAACGACGGTCCACTGAGACCGCGGCTACCCAAACCCTCAAACAAGTGGAAGCGCGGGTAACCCGACTGATTCAAACCGGCTCGACTCAGCCCACCCCTCAGCTGCTGGCTGACCTACAAAGCGTGATCAATCAGCTTGACAAGATTCCTCCGGGGACCACCGCCTATGACTCGGCCCAGCAGCTGCTTCAGCAGGCTGAAAATCGACTCAGCATCCTCCAAACAGGGGGGTAGTCCTTAAAGTTAGCTTGTCAGGATTTTTGGCTTTCTAAAGAAACGTAATTTTTTCCTTGGGATCTTTTTAGATCAGGTCGCTGATTCCCGTGTTATCCCAGAGTTATAAACAATTTGATGCGGGCAAAGTAGTCACTGCTCAGCAAAAAATTAATGTTCTGACACATATCCAAGCCCTTGGGCAGAAAATTGCCCCCTTTGGATATGTCACAATGTAGGCGGTTTTGCCAACTCGGCGCACATGGAGTGGGCGCAAAAATTATGGAAATTGTCGAGTCTATCTATAGCTATGCTTGGTTGGTTCCGGTGCTGCCCTTGTTGGGCGCAATGATCGTCGGAACCGGCCTGATAACTTACAACGAAGCTGTTAACAAACTACGCAAGCCCAGCTCAATTTTGATCGTGAGCCTGACCGGGGCGGCCATGGTGCTGTCCTTTGCCCTGTTTTGGAGTCAGTGGCAGGGGCATGAGGCTTACCAGTATATGTTTGAGTGGGCCTCAGCGGGCGACTTTAAGATTCAGATGGGCTTCGTCGTCGATCATCTGACGTCGCTGATGCTGGTGATTGTCACCACCGTCGCCTTTTTGGTGATGGTCTACACCGACGGTTACATGGCCCACGATGCTGGCTATGTGCGTTTTTACGCCTATCTGAGTCTATTTAGCGCCTCAATGCTGGGTCTGGTAATCAGCCCTAACCTGCTCCAGGTTTATGTTTTTTGGGAGCTGGTGGGGATGTGTTCTTACCTGCTGATTGGCTACTGGTATAACCGTAAACCCGCCGCCGATGCTTGCCAAAAGGCGTTTGTAACCAACCGAGTGGGTGACTTTGGCCTGTTGCTTGGCATTTTGGGCCTGTTTTGGGCAACCGGCAGTTTTGACTTTGGCATCATGGGCGAGCGGTTGACCCACCTGGTCGAGACTGGGGGCCTCTCCGGTGGCATTGCCGCTTTATTTGCCATTTTGGTTTTTCTGGGCCCAGTCGCTAAGTCAGCGCAGTTTCCGCTGCATGTCTGGCTGCCCGATGCGATGGAAGGCCCCACCCCGATTTCAGCCCTGATCCACGCGGCAACGATGGTTGCCGCTGGGATTTTCCTGGTGGCGCGGATGTATCCCGTCTTTGAGGATATCCCCACTGTCATGACAGCGATTGCCTGGACTGGTGCGATCACAGCATTTCTGGGGGCATCGATTGCGATTACCCAAAACGATATTAAAAAGGGCCTGGCTTTCTCAACCATGTCCCAGCTGGGCTACATGATCATGGCGATGGGCGTCGGGGCCTATAGCGCTGGCCTATTCCACCTGATGACCCACGCGTATTTCAAAGCAATGCTGTTCTTGGGCTCTGGCTCAGTCATCCACGGTATGGAAGAAGTGGTGGGCCACAATCCGGTTTACGCCCAAGACATGCGCCTGATGGGGGGCTTGAGAAAATATATGCCCGTCACCGGGATTACCTTCTTAATCGGCACGCTCGCCATTTCCGGACTGCCCCCCTTTGCAGGCTTCTGGTCTAAAGATGAAATCTTAGGCTCCACCTTCCAGGTCAGCCCAACCCTCTGGGCGATTGGCTGGGTGACCGCTGGTGTCACGGCGTTCTACATGTTCCGCATGTATTTCACCACGTTTGAGGGTGAGTTTCGCGGCACCCGCCAAGATATCGTTGAGCAGCTGCGCGTTGAGAACCTTCAGCGCATGGGCGCTTCCCTTGGTCCCGGTGCGATGAGCACCCAGGAGATGCCCGTTGAGGAAGAGACCCATGATGAGCACGATCATCACCACGCCAGTGAGCCCCATGAGTCTGCCTTTTCGATGATCTTCCCGCTGATGGCCCTGGCGGTGCCGTCTGTGCTGGTGGGTCTGGTGGGCACACCCTTTGCCAACTACTTTGAGGCCTTTATCAGCCCACCGGGCGAGGTGGTCACGGTGGCTGAGTTAGCTGAGGAGGTTGATCTCCATGAGTTTGCGGTGATGGCCGGTAGCTCGGTGGCGATCTCGGTCGCGGGGATTGTGCTGGCGGTGCTAATGTATCTGCTCTACAAGATTGATGCGG
>JBCCRZ010000104.1:0-12783 GCA_039200855.1 Cyanobacteria bacterium P01_D01_bin.44
GCCAGTGGCGTCACTGCCTGGTCACCTTTAGCCGAGACGGGCTACCGCTGCTGGGGCCACTGTCAGATTTAGAGGATATTTACCTGTTTTCTGGCTTTACTAGCCCCTTTGCCATGCTCATGCCCATCGCCCAGCGCTTTGCCCGGTGGACAGACGGCAAACCCGATAGCCTGATCGAAGCCATGCAGGTAAAACGGTTTCAAAATTAGTCAAAATTCTTTGATTCCTCTGCCTAAAAGCGATTTTAGAGATTATGAAGTAACCACCAAGTTGACACATCCTGCCTCGGGAGATTAAATGATAGAGGGCTTGTGTTGATGTGAGCTTCATAGGTAGTTCGCACAGCCCAGGGTGATTTACCAGACAGCTAATCGAGCGCGATTGGCCCCGCACCACGATTGAGTATTCGTCGCATCGTTCCCTTTATAGACTGGCTGGTATTTACTGACGTCATCCCCCTTTCAGAAGTTTGATGAAATTTAGAGCAAGGTTGCCACTGTGATGATTGACAGAAGGCGATTGACAGAAGGCAATTGGCAGAATACGTGTGTCCCTCCTCGCAGCTGTGTCTCGACTACTGACTAAATTTGTGAGATGAGCATTGCTTGCGCGTGTCTCGCGTCTGAGATATTAGCGACTCGATTTTTATCGCTCAATCTAACCTGCACAGCTGGGTGAGAACATTCTCTCATCGAGACCTGCGGGCATCGCGGCGAGTCTGCGGTGATTAACAGTTTTTTATTAGTTTTTTGCCTGACTTAATCAGTCACGAAGCTTTTCCTCAAGAGATAATCAGTCACGAAGCTTTTCCTCAAGAGAAACGTCGGATCTGCCAGTTCGCAAGAGGGTCATCTCCGCTGTTCGAAGATATTCAGATCAGAAGATATTCAGAATACGGAGCGTAAGAAACACATGGATATGAACATGATGAACGGAGATATGACCCACGGGGATATGACCCACGGGGACGATCCGGCCAAGATGAAGGGCCATCAGGCGCTGATGGATCTAGTGCCTGCGTCACAAGCCAGCCATATTGCGGTTAAGAACGGCTCCTGGTTTGACCCCAACACCTGGAAAGGAGGGAAAGTCCCAGGCAACGGGGCTAATGTCATGATTGAAGAGGGTGTCAGCGTCCGCTACGACGGCGAGAGCGATGCCCGTCTCAGGACTGTTCGCCTCGATGGCACCCTCACCTTTGCCCACAATAAAAACACCAAGATGGTGGTCGATACCTTTGTAGAGACCCCTGACGGTACCCTCAATATCGGCACCGCCGACAACCCCATCCAGGCTGACAAGACCGCCCGGATTGTGATTGCCAATAACGGCGACATTAACACCAACTGGGACCCGACCCAGCTTAGCCGGGGGGTGATCACCCACGGCAGAGTCAGAATCCACGGAGCCGAAAAGACTGACCATATCGCCCTGGCAAGAGACGCGATGGCGGGTGACACTGAGCTTGTCTTCAGAAGTAAACCGACGGGTTGGCAAGTCGGTGACCAAATTGTCCTCGGGGGCACTAGCTATGGTTGGAATGGCTCCGACGAAGACAATAGCCGTTTCCAGGATGAGGTGCTGACCATCACCCAAATCAGCGGCAACCGCGTTAGCTTTACCAACGACGATATCGAAAGTGGCGAAAATAATATTCTGCGGTTTGACCACACCCGGCCTGACATTGCCGAAAAGGATCAGCTGAAGCTGTACGTTGCCAACACTAGCCGCAACGTCATTATTGAATCTGAAGACGGGAAAGATACGCCTAATCAACAGCGCGGCCACGCGATGTTTATGCACAACCCTGATGTGGATATTCGCAATGCAGGCTTTTATAACCTGGGTCGGTCTGACAAAACAAAACTCGTAGACGACGTCGGCGAAAACGTCGATGGGTCCAACGGCACTGGCAAAAACCGTCGCGGTCGCTATGGTCTACACCTGCACCGCACGGGAGCAGAAGACATCAACGGTCAAGCTGCCATCGTCAAGGGCAACGCAGTCGTAGACACTCCCGGCTGGGGTATCGTCCACCACGACAGCTATGCCATCCTCGAAGACAATGTTGTTTTTGATGTCGCTGGCTCGGGCATCGTTGCCGAATCTGGCAATGAGCTAGGCTCCTGGAAAAACAACATCACCATCAAAACTACCGGGATTCCCTGGCAACAAGTAGAAGGTCAGCGTGATGCGCGCAATCGCAAGTTTGACTTAGGCTTCCGAGGTGAGGGCTACTGGGTGCAGGGCGCAGCCCAGGTCGCTATGAAAGATAATGTTGCTGTCAGTGCCAACGAAACTGGCATCACCGTTTTTGGCGACACCCTCGACCCCGAAGATGACTTCCGCGATAAGGAAACCATCAAGGTCAAAAATTTAGCCCCCAGCGTTCGCAACAAAGTTGCCCAACCCGGTCAAACAGAAGTTGATATTAATGATGTGCCCCTGCGCCAGCTCTCAGGCTTTGAGAGCTACAACACTAACATGGGCATGCGGATTTGGGCTCAAATGACTAACTTCGACGGCAACCTCGAATTTAGCGGAGTCGAACCCAAAACGGCCCACCAAGCTCGCGGGCAGATTGATAACTTTAAACTATGGGGCAATCGCTGGGCTGGGTTAAACGTTTCTTACAGCAGCAACCTCGACTTTAAAGATGGCCTGATTGTGGGTGATCCTGACGACCCGCGTGGAGGAGACGGTCTCTTTCACAATCACGCAACCTTTAATACTGATTATGAGAATCTCAACGTCAAAGGTTTCAATGAGGGACTCCATGTCGAATTTCTCAATGAGGAAAAAGACTTTACCCAATCCTCCATCAAGAACAGTCGGTTTAGCGACAATACCTATAATCTGAAAAAGATTGGTGACGCAGCCCCCCATATGGATCGCCCTAAGGACTTTCCAAAAGATTTTGCCATCGAAAATACTGTTTTTGAAACCAAAGACGGCAACAAAGGGCCAACAGCCAAATTTACCAATAAAGCAGCGGGTGGGCTAGCCGTCACCTTTGACGCCAGTGGCTCCTACGATAGTGATCCGCTTAAGCCTGACGGCCAATCGCCCAGATACCCCATCGACAGCAAGGGGATTGCTAGCTATGGTTGGGACTTTAACAATGATGGTAAAGCCGACGCGTTTGGGCGTCGGGTTACCCATCAGTTTGACAAGGCGGGCTCCTACAATGTTGCACTCCAAGTATTAGACAACCAGGGGGCTGCTCAAACCTTGAAGAAGGCCGTACAGGTCAAACCTACCGTTTATCCTAATGCCTTTAAAGATGGCAATTTTAGCGGGACTGACAAGTATTTAGCACCTTGGCAAGATAACACTCAGTGGTCTGACGAGAGCTGGTTTGCAACAGAAGGCGTTCGGCGCAGTGATGGTGCTGCGGTCCTCTCCAAGGTGGGCGACTGGCAAAACTTTATTGGTCAGGTTGTCCAAAACAACAAAGTTCACAAAGGTCAGCAGACCCTGAGCTTTAACCTAAAGAATCTAGAGGGGAGTGACAAACCCTGGCGTGCCAATGATGTCACTATTGAGCTTTGGGGCGTCAACGGCCAGTTTGAAAACAACGTTTGGGAAAATACTGGTCCCACGAAAGTTGGCGCGCTGCCAATGTCTCGCACCCTGCTGTCTAAGCAAACCTTTGGTGGTGAAAACGGTCAGTTTTTTGACTGGAAAAACTTCAGCACCGATGTTGACCTGGGCAATGGTTATCAGTTCTTGATGTTCCAGGCTAAGGGTGAAAAAGTCCTTGATTCAGGTGACTCAGTCGCCATTGATAATGTGAAGTTCACCGGGGCTGCCAATTCTATTGCCCCAACGCCGCTGCCAAAACCTACACCCAAACCTCTCCCAGTCACAACGCCGCCATCCAATAGCGGTGGGCTAATCGCCAGGCTGAAGCTTGATGCCAAAAATGGCAAGATCGCAGGTGATAGTTCCCAACGGGGTCGCAACAATGCTGGCACCCTGGTCGGGGGTGCCCAATGGACCCCAGGCGAAAAGAAAGGTGCGGTTGCCTTTGATGGCAAGAAAGCGGGCATCCGCCTGAAAAACTCCTCCGATATCAACTTGGGCACCCACGATCAGCGCACGGTCTCACTCTGGTTTAAAGCAGATAATGTTGCCTCTGACAGTCCAAAGCAAGTCATCTATGAAGAAGGGGGGCTGCTTAGGGGGCTCAACATGTATTTAGATGACGGTCATTTGACCGTCGGTGGTTGGAACAGGCCGCAAGCAGAAAGTAATTGGGAAGGCACCTGGATGAAGACGAATAAGCTCTCGGCCAACCAGTGGTACCACGTGGCTCTGGTACTTGACGGCGGCAGTAACCTCACTGATGGTGCATTTAAGGGATACCTCGATGGCAAAAAGTTTGGCGAAGGGGAAGGCTCACAGCTCTGGAGCCACGGTGACGGCATTGGCCTGGGCAGCATCAACCGTAATACTCGTTTCCAAGATGGGACAGCCAAGAGCGGCCACGGTTTCCAAGGGAGCATTGACGAGGTCATGATCTTCAACGATGCGCTGAGCCAGGGGCAGGTTGAGACCCTGGCCGCTTAACCCCCTGATTGACCAACACAACTTGTGTATGAATGCCTGGAACACCCTCTTCCTAGCCCTCTCCCGGAGGAAGAGGAAACCAGAATGGCTACTTCATCACACCTACATAAAGTCGTTCTGCTAAAGAACGGCTTTTTTCTTTAGCCCATCATCCGTGAAAAGCGGCTGATCGAGGGTTCTAATAAGTGCGGGCAAGGCGACTGGCGAGATAAGTATCTGCTCGAATGGGCTCATAACGAGGAGACACGCCTGTCCCTTCTCCCCTAGATGGACCTGTCTCGATACAGGTCACCCAGGTCTCTGGATCGGGGTCGCAAAATAAGGCTATCGAATAGCGAGACACCTGATGGTGGGTTGGTCTGACTCGATGAGGTGTCGAGCGCAGCAGGTCGTTGGTCCAGCGCTGGAGCAAATCCCCAATATTCACCAGCACCGTATCCGGGATGGGCGGTGCAGCGATCCAATCACCTTGAGCATTTTGGACTTCTAACCCACCGATATCTCGCTGAAAAAGCAGGGTGATACTGCCATAGTCGGTGTGCTCACCCGCTCGCAATTGCCCTGGCAGAAGCTGTTCGAGAGAGTGTCCCAGGGGCGGATAGTGCAAACATCTCAGGGTGTGCTGCTGCTGTCGTCGATGATGCTGGGTAAAGAAATCTGCTGGTAGTGATAGTGCGATCGCAAAGGACTCAAGCACCTGCATCGCCAACTGATTGGCCAAATCATAAAAATCTATCAGGTGTTGCCGAAACTCTGACAGCTGAGCAGGCCATGCCGCCAGCAGATTTTGCTCAGTCGCCGTCTGGGGTACAAAATGGGGTCGCACGTTGAGCGCTTCTTTGAGATCGGGCGGCTGTCGAGGATCGAGACTTTCTTGCTCTATGGCGATGTAGCCTTGATTGCTCGATACACTAGACCAGGCAAGCGATTGTTTAACACTCAACGGTGCTGCAAAAAAGTGCTGCAGCTGATTAAACAGCGTCTCAGCCTGCCCCAGCAGGTCAGCAGGCACCCTCGACAAGTAAAAAAATCCACGCTCAATGGCCGCTTGAGCAATCTGCTCGGCAATCATAGCTTGTTTTTCCGCTATCTCAAAATCACTGATATCGATGATTGCCAACTGATTTGTCAACGCCCTGGCTGTCAACGCACTCACATTGTCTACCTGACCCATCTCAACCCGCCCAATCATTTGTCTTTTAAGATAAACGCATCTTGACCCCACCCTCAGGGGAGAGGGTAAATCCCCGACGCTGAGGTTTTACGTGGGCAGTCTCATTTAAAGCCAGTGGGTAACCTGAGAGGACTGTGGCTACCACTAATTTCATCTCCAGCTGGGCTAGCGCATAGCCCAAACAACGACGGTTGCCTCCTCCAAAGGGAAAGTATTCGTGGGGCGCATACTGACGTGCCAAAAAGCGGTCTGGCTGAAATTGATGGGCATTAGGGTACAACGCTTCTTGGTAATGAACAAGATAAGCACTAGGCGCAAGCACCATCTCCGGCTCAAAGTCATACCCCATCAGCGTCATCGGAACTTTAGCAATCCGCGGAAACAAAATTGGAATCACCGGATATCGCCGCAGCACCTCCTGACAAACCGCCGTTAAATAGGGTAGTCGAGCAATGGCGATGGGATCAGCATCGTCGCCCAGGGACTCAATCTCGTGACCCAGTTTATCTTTAACAGTTGGATGGCGATGGATTTCATACAAAGCCCACGCTAGGGTAGTTGCCGTCGTTTCATGCCCCGCAAATAGAAGCGTGATCATCTCATCCTTGAGCACCTGATCGCTCATCCCCTGCCCCGTTTCATCCTGGGCAACCAGCATCAAACTGAGAACATCTTGTCGCTCGGAATCAAATTGGGCACGTCTTGCGTCGATTTCATCCTGTAGTAGCCCATCAATCTCTTGTTTACGACGTTGAAACCATCCCCAAGGACTCAGGGGACCCCAATCTTTTTGGAGCACTTTAAAGAACAGCAGGCTAGACCGCAAAGGAGAGTTGGTTAGATCTAGCAGCTCGGCCAGGGAAGACTTCAGCCTCTGATAACGTTGACCCTCATGCAAGCCAAACACGACCTGCAAGATCACTTCCAGGGTAATGTGTTGCATAGCTGTGCGGGCAATAAAACCCCGTCCCGGCTGCCATTGATTAGCGACCTGCCGAGTAATCTGAGCGATCAGGTGGGCATAGGTTTGCAACCGCTCGCCATGGAAGGGGGGCATGAGCAATTTGCGATCGCGCTGATGACGCGCCCCATCCGCCAGCAGTAGAGAATTACTGCCAACCAATGCTTCTGCCAACTGATTCCCCCGTCCCACATCAAACTGGCTAGGGTCCTGACTAAAAATCTCCTGCACCCCCTGGGGATTGCCAATGATGAAAAAAGCCCCCAATTTTCCCAGCTGCAGCTTAAAGGTATCGCCATAGGTTTGGGCACACTCTGCCTGTAATGCCAGCGGATCGGCAATCCAACGCATGAGCTGCCACCAGGGAGGACTCTCGACAGTAGGCGGTAGATAGCTCACAAAGGTTCCTTGAATTCATACTGGTTCTGAGTATACCGCTGGCCCTAAAGCCGCAGAGGACCGTCACGCTTGTATCGCACTTGCTGATAAGCCACTGTTGCGTTGGCTGTTGGGGCTGTCATGGGGATAGGCCATCGGCGTTGAATGCTAGCAGTAGCAATATGCCTACCTTTCCGTCCTCAATTCATTTAATAAAATCTATAGATAATCATTTCATGATTGATTATGATAGGGGTGTATTCAATTTTCCCTTAGTCTAATTTCTGTAGACTGGTTTCTTATGAACTTAAGCACGGCCCCTCAAGTCGTAGGCTAGCCTCCATTCCCATCTGTCACTATCTTGACGTTAGTTAGGTATCTCGCATGACCGCAGCCCCTTCTGCAACGACGCCCATGCCCGCTTTTTGCGAGGGCATTCAGCATTTTGGTCAGCTCCCCGCTGAGTTTGAACAGTACGCCCAAGTCCCTGCGATCGCACCCGGCCAAACTAAAATTGCTGATCCAACTGATCCAGCTGCGGTATTTCAAACTCTGCTGGCGGCAGATGCGCTGCGATACCTTACCCTGCAAGTGACTGCCAGCAAACAATCTGGGCACCCCGGCGGGTTTGCCAGCATCGCCGACTGCATTGCCGCCCTGGTTATGCTGGGCTACAAAAATTTGCTCACCGAGGTCGGTCACCATGCCCCCGGCTTTTATAGCACGGTCTTTCTCGATCAGTCCCTCGAAAGCATGGGGATTGAGACCGTTGTTCAATTTTGCGATCGCTTCCGTGAAACCCACGGGCTGCTGGGTCACCTCTCTGGTCAGATTCCTGGTTTACTCAACCCGGCGGGGCCTTTGGGGCAGGGGCAACATTTTGCCATGGCCGCCGCTAAGTTACACCCCGGCCAGCTGTTTCCCGTCACCATCGGCGACGGGGGCCTGGGCGAGCCCTACATCATGAGCAGTCTGGCCCATTTCAACACCGCCTTTCCGAGTATTACTAACTACCTGCCCATCCTGGTTTGGAATGGGTTTTCCCAGGAGCACCACAGCATGGTCTCCACCCAGACCAACGAAGACATGATCGCCTACTGGCGCGGCAACGGCTTTAAGCATGTAATTTTGGTCGATGCCAAAGATTACGACGATGCCAACCAGTCTGGCCCCTATG
This sequence comes from Cyanobacteria bacterium P01_D01_bin.44, assembly GCA_039200855.1. Taxonomy (GTDB): domain Bacteria; phylum Cyanobacteriota; class Cyanobacteriia; order Phormidesmidales; family Phormidesmidaceae; genus SIO4C1. The sequence goes on from JBCCRZ010000104.1 coordinate 8,263, forward strand.
TTGATAGCACCGCCTTCTCGCTGCCCCAGCGTATGACCTTTACCCAAACGATTTTAGAGGCCACCCAAAAGGCGGCTAACTCTGCCCTGGCTGGCACCCAAACTGTGCTGATTATTAAACAACTCAAGGGGGCAGGGGTCCACAAGCGCGGAGCCAAAGCCCACAACCTCTACCCAGGCGACACCCTTGAAAAAGACTACATCGCCGCCGCCCTAAAAAACCGAGCCCTGGCCCCCACTGCCTGGGATCTGGTCCGGACTAATTTTGCCCGCTCTAATGCGGGGCCCGCGGCCAAAACAGTGGTGACCGAGACCGAGTTCCCCCTGGCTGCTCTGGGGCAGCTGCCCCTAGACGAGTTTCCGGTCGGCGGTGAGCTTAAAAAAGTAGCCACCACTGCCATGGGGGCACTGGTCGGCCACGTCGGTCAGCAAGATCCTAATTTTGTCGTCACCAATGCCGACGGCAATGCCGCCTCGGGGATTAATAATATCAACCAGGCCCTTAAGATTTTGCACCCTACCCCAGATGAGACCTACTACCAGGGGCCCCAGGGGCAGGTTTATGAGCCCTTGAGCGAAGACGCCTGCTCTGGCCTGGCCGCCGCTCAAGCCCTGATGGGAGCCCGCAGCCTTTGGTGCTCGTACGAATCATTTGCGATTAACGGTCTACCCATCTGGCAAACCGTCACCCAGGCGATGGCCGAGCTGCGTCGCCCCACCCCATCCACCCTTTGTCTGTTCACCGCTGGAGCCTTAGAGCAGGGGCGCAACGGCTGGACCCATCAGCGCCCTGAGATTGAAAACTATTTTGCCGCGATGATGCGCAATGGCAATGTTTTCCCCCTCTTTCCCGTGGATGCCAACAGCATCCAAGTCTGCTATGACTGGGCAATCACCACCCAAAATAAGGGCATTACCATTACCGCCAGCAAGTCACCGCTGCCAATACGCACCACGTTTGAGCAAACCCACGAGGCGCTGGCCAAGGGGGCCATCGAGCTGCAATCAACCCCTGGCAATCAGACCGTTGTGTTTGGAGTCGTGGGTGACATGATGCTGCTCCCGGTTATCGATGCCGCCCGAGCCCTGGCAGAGCAAGGCATTGGCTCTAAAATTGTGGCCGTTGTCAACCCCCGCCGCCTCTATCGCCCCAGCGATGTCGCTTGGCAAAGCTGCAGTCAGCCCGATGGTGATTTTTTGAGCGACGCTGAGTTTGCCGCCCTCTTTGAGGGCGATGCCCTGATCGGGGTCACTGGCGGAGCCAGCGCCATGGTGGAGCCTCTGATGCTACGCAGCCCACTCCCCCGCGATGTGCTCGCCTGGAAGCGCGGCGAGACCACCGCCAGCGCTAGCCAACTGTTTGCACTAAACGGGTTAACCGCAGAGAAACTGGCGGAAAGAGCCAAAAGCCTGCTGGCCATTTAGGGAAGGTTATCCTGACCCTACATAGCCACAACATATAGCCACAACATGTAGGCCCAACCGCCGTTGGTTTCAGCTGGGCATTCTGATTGTGGGTTTCATCAGTTTGATAACCGTAATCCTTTCTGTGCCTGCAACGATCTTGCCGACAGGCGCAGCTTTAGGGTGTTCCAAAAACCCCCTGTTAGGTAACACTGTGTAACGACCTATGAAAGACTGGTTTTAGCGTTTCGTTGGTTTTTACAATAGAGATATCACTGTCTGAGAGAAAAACTCATGACCAAAACGGTTGCCGAGATCATGACCCCCCAGCCTTTTACGGCGATGCCTGATACGCCCCTCAAAGAAGCCATTCAGTGCCTGGCCAATCATCGTATAAGCGGCCTACCTGTCGTTGACAGCCATGGCCAAGCGGTGGGTGAGCTGTCAGAAACCGATTTGATGTGGCAGGCCAGTGGCGCGACCTTGCCAGCCTATATCATGCTGCTCGACAGCGTCATTTATCTGACCAACCCAAATCGCTATAACCAAGAGCTACACAAGGCTCTCGGGCAAACCGTCGCCGACGTTATGACCTCTAAAGTGCATACCATTGGCCACCAAGATAGCCTCAAAAAAGCCGCTCAAATGATGCATGATGAGCAAATTCGCCGCTTAGTGGTGATCGATGACGACCATAAAGTCGTGGGTATCTTGACCCGCGGTGACATCGTCCGAGAAATGGCCAACAGCTACAGCCAAGCGGTTACCCACTAAGGGATTGAGTTTATGAGTATTTCTCGCGAACAGGCCGAGGCACGCCTGGGTTCAGAAAACCTGGGCGAGCGTTTGACCGCTGTTAATCAATTACGGGATTTAGACCCCACGGTGGCCTTTGAGCTGATTCAAACCGTTGTTAACGACAGCAGCGCCCGCGTCCGATATGCCGCCATTAGCCAGCTAGCAGTCCTGGGCAATCAAGATAAATCCGCCAGCCTACACATTCTCAGACAGGCTCTGCTCAATGATCCAGAGGCGGACGTCCAAGCCGCCGCTGCCGATGCCATGGGCGCGTTACAGCTCACCGAAGCCTATGATGAGTTAGCCAATGCCTATCAACAATCATCGGAGTGGCTGGTGCAAATGAGCATCGTTGCCTGCTTGGGTGAACTGGGTGACCCCCGAGCCTTTGAGCTGCTAAAAACTGCGATCGCATCTGACAATGGGCTGATCCAGCTGAGTGCAATTGGGGCCTTGGGCGAACTGGGCGACCCTCGAGCCGTTGATTTACTACTGCCCTATGTCACCCATGCCGATTGGCAAACGCGTCATCGCCTGGCCCAGGCTTTAAGCGGCTATGACCACGGCCAAGCCAAAGCAGCCCTCAAACAACTAGCCCGAGATGTGTCTCCAATTGTGGCCGAAGCCGCCCAGGCTCATCTTCAGTAAGTAGATCTGGGCGTCAGTAGATCTACCTGTCTGTGCATCAATCCGATATTCCCCGCGAGATTTATGTCCAGACTTTATTTTTTGTTTCAAAAATCAAAATAGCATCCCCCTTTATCTCTGTGAGGCAATAGTCAACCTCACCCCCAGATATCCATGCAACTTAAGCCTCAAACATAACAGACGAATGCTTAGAACAGCCCCAACTGTGCCCAATAGCGGTACCCTTGTCGATGGGGCTAAAATCCATTCAAATGCAGGCAATTAGCCCCAAACAGATTGTTTCTTGATTTTAAGCTGCCTACTTTTTGAGTAGACCCTTGCCATCAAACAAAGCAATCTCAAAAATCTAGACTAGCGCTAAGGACACTTCTTTACCCCTAAACAAGTCAAGTGTAAGTAAAGATATTGACAGGCTGATTGATCGACTGCTGCTGACAGTTCTTCACAGTTTAAATAAGGATCTGATAGTATGAAAGTATTGAATGTTTCTGCATTCACTCTAGAAATGTGACTTTAACAACAATTTCTACTTTGAAATATTTTTCTAGAAAAACTGATTAATTAATCAGCTTAGCTCCCTGTAGGCAACTCAACTTATTTGATTCCCGCATTTAGGTTTGTATTTTAGTGGAAACATCGGGGGTGGTTTAGTGGTTGGTATTGTGCCGCCGTCTCCCAAAGCAAAATGGGGTAGTTTGAGTTTTGCCTCAACGCTGTATTTATGCCCCATTCTCGATACGTTGCTGGAGCAGGCTCCTGCGATCGCACGAGACGACCTTCGTTTGGGGTTGCAGGAGGCGCTCGTAAATGCAGCCAAACACGGCAATCAGCTAGACCCTGGCAAAACGATTTCGGTGCAGTACACCAAGACAGGGACGTGCTACTGGTGGGTAATCTCTGATCAAGGAGGGGGGTTTTCCTTTCCGTCTCGGTGCCATCATCACCCTGACAAAGGCAACGACGGGTTTATGAGTGAGTGTGGCCGTGGTTTGTTTATCCTTTATCAGGTTTTTGACGAAGTCCGTTGGAGCAACGGTGGCAAAGAGGTCCATCTCTGCAAGCAAATTCGCCGTCGATCTCCGCTGCTGGCCATAGGTTAGATCGACAGACGTAGAGCGATAGACTTAGGACGCTAAATAATTAGGGCACGACATACCTGGGGGCAGCTGTGCTCGGGGGCGTAGCCTCCTGGGGAGTGGCCTCGGGCGGCTGCTCGGGTACTCTGAGACGGCTGAGCTGCGATCTCACCGGTTGGGTTTCAGCCGTCTCCGGAATCTCGATCAGGGCTTCCTCGATCAGGGCATCGGCTAGCGCCGTGCGTTCATCCCGTATATAGAGCTCAGCCAGCGCCGCATAGGCTACCCAGATATCTTCCTCAGCGGCAATCTGATAGTGGATAATCGCCTTATCAGTCTGATCGAGATCGTCATAGACCTGGGCCAATTGATAGTGCGCGTCCGCATTATCCCTATCAAGGCTAATGGCTCGCTTGAGCTGGGTTTCAGCCTCAACAATGGACCCTGAGTCTATATCCTCGGTCCCCAATCGCGTCAACGTCTGCGAGATCTGCGGCAGCGATGTCCGAAATCCAACCAGCGAAAACAGTAGCAGCAGCGACAGGCCCAGCTTTGTCTCTTGCCACCAATAGCGACGAATCCCTAAGCTGGCTAGC
>JBCCRZ010000105.1:0-12767 GCA_039200855.1 Cyanobacteria bacterium P01_D01_bin.44
TCTGATTGGGGGCGAGACTTATTTTCATCAGTTCGATCTGTGGTGAATACAGGTAAGCGGCAAGGGCTGTCTGCTCTTCAGGCAATCCAGATTGCTCTCTCCCCTGGACTTTCTTTGTTTCATCCGGGTTGAGCAATTACCGTGATGGGATGGGGATAGCGTTGATTAGTCAGGTGCAGTGCCGTAAATAGGCCTGTAAAACCAGCGCCAATAATAATGGTTGGAGAGTCTTGTGGATTCATCGAAGGTTTGTGGGGGTAAATGAGTGGGTTAGCTACTGTGGGCATCCACAGTAGCTGTCGCGAGTAAGTCAGCGATGGCTCATTATTCAGAAAATACCGGCTGAATAATTTGCAACAACTCAAACTTCATCTGACACAAGGGGATTCTCTCACCCGAGGTCAAGATACATAAAAACAACTCATATCTCGCTATATTCTCTGCTGTAAAAGGGATTCAGCTAAGTCTAGAGAGATTCAAGGTGCTGCTGTCAAGGCAGCTGTTTCTGTTTTCATCATTGCCGTCCAACGCTGAGCTAGACCACCCACGGCTAAGCACATGGTTAACTCGACAATTTGTGCTGGTGTGTAATACTTCTTCAAACTTAGCGCCAAGGACGAGGGCGTGAACGGGGGATAAACTGAGGCCGTCTTCGCCAACCATAGGGCCGCACATTCCTTCTCACTAAACTCCTTGTACGCTCCTCCCCCTTTCGCCGCCTCTAAGCTTTGCTCTAAGCGCTTCTGGACCAGCTCTGGAGACGCTCCCAGAGAGAGCGCGGCTCTTTTCGCTAGATAGCCCTCGAGATTATTGAGATATTGATGCTCAGTAGTATTTGTCAGAACGTACAGCATTAAATGTTTCAGTTCTGACGAAACCTGCCCTTGCGCAACGGTCAAAACATATAAATGGGAGACCGCCCTTTGAGCAGTCTCTGGAAGGGCTAGAAGCCAGTCAGGGACTATCCCTAGATTTCTTTTCAAATAGACATTTAGGTTGCTACCAATAGCAGTCTCTAAGTATGTTTGCACCTGAAGAACAAAGGCTTTTTCCTGTTCAAGGATCTTTTGTTGCTCTCCTGTGCTTTTTTTAGGTTTAGCAGTTGCTTTATGTCGATTTTGACTATCGTGTTTGCCTACGTCCCATTGGGATCCCAAGCTATTTTGAGCGGCTTCCATAGCTGGGGTTTCTAATTCGACCCCCATGAGATCGTTAAAGCGGTTAAAGAAACCAAAACAGGCAGCGACTGTCCCAACACTTGCAATCAGTTCGTCACCCCTACTGGGCTCAAGTTGTCGGAGTCGAGCGAGATCTTTGTCCGAGACTTGATTTAAAGCCGCTCCCCTGGCCAAACGAATCATCACCCGCTCTGTTTCAGTAAATGGTAACACCGAGTCATCTTTCCTTTCCGGATGCTGGTAGAACTCAAAAATCTGCTGAAGTTTTTTGGGGGTAGCCCCGGTGTCCAAGGCGGCACCGGTAGCATGAGCTGTACAATAGGTGCAAGCGGCGGCAACACTGGTCGTAAACGCAACTACCATACGAAAGTCACCTAAAGTTTTCGAAGTCGGCTCGAATAAGCTTAAAAATGAGGCTACCCAGGCAGTAGTGTAGTTAGGCACAATCGCCATATAGTCGTACAAATTAGGCAGAAAACCAAATAAAGTCTCGTAGTATGGCTTGATTTGATTGATTTCCGTATTGGATTCCAAGTTGGGGATATGCCGATCTAGGATCTTTCCCAGCGGGAGTTCTGCATTTGCAAGTTCCGCATCTGAGACTTGTGGCGGAAAATTAGGATCAACAGCAGCGAGAGTTTCTTGGATCTTTTTATCAAGAATCGTTGGTTCGATACTCAACATATCGCTGGCACCACCGATATGCTCATTGTTGAAGAATATTTGCGGAACAGTTTGGCTTCCACTTAAATAGATACTCAACATTCTTAAATGGGCATCTTCGGTAATATCAAGGCTTTGGTAAGGAATATGCCTAGCCGCTAGGTACTCCTTAGCTTTTGAGCAATGGGGGCAGCCTTCTTTCCAAAAAATCGATATCTGTCCCATGTATCCTCCTGGATTATGTCATAAGTAAAGGTCGTAGCTCTCTAGGAAAGCTAACGAAACAAAACCGTTTCGTTCTACATCAATATAACACCAATGAAACGATTTGGTTTCATTGGTGTTATCGGTCTAATCGCGGCAGCGGTATATTCGCTCCAATTCCATTGCTCATTCCTGCCAACAGCTTCCCTATGTCTAAAACAACACCCGATAACGATCTATCAGCGGATGACCGTCCGGCACCCAGCAGATAAGGACAAGCTCTTTGATGTCGTCAAGTACCATACAAACACTGCAGCGCAGTTTTCTTAAAAAGTCTTTGCTTACACTCCATTCCAAAGATCATGAGCGGATGGCAAATTATTAAACTCGAAAAATAAAACGATGTCGTTTTATTTTTCGAGTTTATAGGTTACAATTTGAAACGAAACGGTTTCATTGCTTTTATTAGGTTTCCATTCAATTCGCTGTCTTCGTTTTGCTGTCTACATTTCATGAGGATAACTATGGCTGCTTATCTATCTTCGTCTAGAAATTTCGCTGCCCGCTCTGCTGAAAAAATATTTACCCCTCTTCGTCAGCATCGTAAAAAGGTATTGGGTTTAGGGGCGATCTTGTTAATCTTTGTGGTTGGGGTTCCTGTGCTCAAATCGCGTACAACAACTGCAGACACGGCGACTGAAGTAAGCACTGAGGTACTGTCAGTAGAAACGCTTACCGCAGAAGCTGTGGATAGCTACGACGTCACGCGAACCTACACGGGAGAAATTGTGGCCCTGCGAGCCAGCGACCTAGGTTTTGAGCGCGGGGGAGAGCTGATCTCGGTCTTGGTGCAGGAGGGCGATGTTGTTTCGGTTGGAATGCCTCTAGCGAGGTTAGATATTAGCAATCTACAAACCCAACGCCAGCAGCTTGAGGCCGAAAGAGCTCGCGCCCTGGCGCAGTTAGCAGAGCTAGAAGCGGGTCCCCGCATAGAAGATATCGCCACCGCTGAGGCTAATGTTCGTGAAATTGAGCAGCAGCTTGTGCTTCAGGGTATTCAGCTATCCCGGCGGGAGTACCTCTATGCTGAAGGCGCAATTTCAAAGGAATCTCTAGATGAATTTGCCTATGGCGAAGAGGTCTTGCAGGCTCGGCTGGACCAGGCTTGCAGCAGCTTACAAGAGCTTCGCAATGGTACGCGGCAGGAACAGATTTTGGCCCAGCAGGCCGCTGTAAAACAGCTCGATGCCGCCATTGCCGATCTGGATGTCACCATTGGTAAGAGTACGTTGCAATCGCCCTTTTCCGGTATCGTCTCGGCGCGTCAGATCGATGAGGGTACAGTGGTCGGGGCCGGACAATCGATTGTGCGAATTGTGGAAAATGTGGCTCCTGAAGCTCGCGTCGGTATGCCGGTAGATGTTGCGAGTGAGCTTCAAGTAGGAGATATCCAAATGGTCGATCTGGGTGCTGATCGTTATACGGCAACGGTTATAGCTCTACTGCCAGAGGTTGATCCAGAGACACGCACTCAGGTTGTTGTTCTCCAGCTGGAGCAGGCGACCGTTTCCCAGATTAGTCCAGGTCAGACGGTGCGCGTAGACATGACCGAGACCATTGCTAGTGAAGGTATTTGGTTGCCCACAACCGCCCTCACTCAGGACGTTCGCGGGCTGTGGAGTGCCTATGTGCTATTGCCCACAACAGAAGACGAGGCCGCCTACGAGATACAGCCGCAGGCTGTTGAGATTTTACACCAGGAAGAGAATCGAACTCTGGTGCGCGGCACCCTGCAACAGGGCGATCGGATTGTATCCAGCGGCATTCATCGATTAACGCCAGGTCAGCAGGTCCAGCCACTCTAAATCACTATCGCGCCTGATTTCAAAACGATAAGAGAACTTAGGTGCTGAGACTTTACTGAAAAAATACGTTTTGAGGTATCCGGATGGTACGTCCCTTCTTTACCAATATCCGTCTTTTAATTTTGACGATTATTCTAATTCTAGCCTGGGGAATCTCCTCTTTTCAGGGACTTCCCCGGCAGGAAGACCCTGAACTCATATCGCGCGTTGCCGTAGTGAAGACCGCTTTTCCCGGTGCCAGTGCTGATCGAGTTGAGGCACTTGTCACCACCGTACTCGAGGAAGAACTTTCTGAGATAGAAGAAATTGAGGTCCTTGAATCCGATTCGCGAGTTGGCTTTTCGACGGTTGCTGTTGAGTTAGTAGACCAGGTCATCAATGCTCAACCTATCTGGGCTAAGGTCCGTGACGAAATGGCCGATGCAGCGGCTCAGTTTCCTCCCGGCGCGGCGGTCCCTGAACTCGATGAAACCTTTGTTAAAGCGTATACGATGATCGCATCCCTTACTTGGAACCTGCCAGGGGATCCCAACTATGCTATCCTACGCCGCTACAGTGATGAGATCGGAACCCGATTGCGTAGCCTCGAGGGAACCGAAGAAGTTGAGTTTTTTGGTAGTCCGGATGAAGAGATTTTAGTTGAGATCGATGCGCCAGAACTGGCGGGAGTAGGACTCTCACCTCAGCAGCTCGCTCAGCAGATCAGCCTCAGTGACGCCAAGGTAACAGCGGGCCAGCTGCGTAACCCAGAACAAGATTTAGCCATTGAGGTGGAGAGCGAACTGGAGACCCTAGAACAGATTCGTCAGCTGCCGATACAGAGTGCCAGCGGCCAGTTTACCCGCCTCAGCGACATTGCCAGCGTTAGCCGGGGAGTGCGCTATCCCCTCAGTGACCAGGCCATCGTGAGTGGTAAACCCGCCGTTGTGATGGGGATTATGATGCAGTCGGGCCTACGCATTGACCAGTGGTCTACCCAGGTGCGCGATGAGCTGGATGCATTTCGAGAGCGCTTACCCCAGGGCGTCAGTCTCGACCTGGTGTTTGACCAAAGTACCTATGTGGCAACTCGCATCAACTCATTGATTATCAATCTTGTCTTTAGCGCGGTGCTGGTTGTTCTTGTTGCTTGGATAGGCATGGGTTGGCGTTCGGCACTAGTAGTGGGGACGGCACTGCCGCTGACAATTTTTGCCGTCCTAGGTTGGATGAGTATATTTGGCATTCCCATCCACCAGATGTCCGTGACGGGTCTAATTATTGCCCTGGGTCTACTAATTGATAACGCTGTAGTAGCGGTCGACGAAATCCAGGTGGAGTTGCAGCACGGAGAGTCTCCACTTCAGGCTGTGACCAAGACAGTGAAGTATCTTCAGGTACCCCTACTAGCCTCGACATTGACCACGGTGCTGACGTTCTTGCCGATTTATCTCTTGCCGGGAGCATCAGGTGAGTTTGTGGGGTCAATTGCGCTCAGCGTCATTTTATCCCTGATTTCGTCTCTAGTAATCTCACTAACCGTAATTTCGGCGCTAGCCGGACGGATGCTGAGCGCCAGCGGTGAAGATTACGAAAAGGCGTTGCGCAAGCATAATAAGAGTCTTGGTGATCGGGTTGTGCTGGTCCTTATGAAGCCTGGTGCCTGGTGGTACGACGGATTTTCGTCACCTGCTCTGGGGCGTTTCTATCGCTGGACAATTAATCGCGCTATGGCTAAACCGCTGCTGGCAGTGGCTCTAACAATGACAATTCCTCTGATTGGGTTTATTGCCGCCGGTACCCTAGACGAGCAGTTTTTTCCCCTGGTGAACCGTGACCAGTTCCAGGTTGAGGTGGATTTTGTCTCTCTGACGGCAATCGCTCAAACCGAAAAAGTTGTTCTTGAAGCACGTGAGCAGATTCTGAAGCATGAAGAAGTTGAGGATGTTCACTGGTTCATCGGTGAGAATGCACCTAAGTTTTACTACAATCTGACGGGTAATCGCGAGAACCAATCGCAATATGCTCAGGCACTGGTACAGCTAAAATCTGAGCAGAATGTTGGCGGGATCGTAAGAGAACTCCAGCAGGAGTTAGACGATCTGTTCCCTTCGGCCCGTACCATTGTGCAACAACTCCAGCAGGGGCCACCCTACGACGCACCGGTCGAGATGCGCATCTACGGACCGAACACCAGTGAACTACGGCGCATCGGCATGGAAATCAGAGAAATTATGACTGAAATCCCGGATGTGGTTCACATGCGCGATGACCTGACCGAACGCCAGCCGAAGCTAGGGCTGCTCGTTGATAATGAACAGGTACAGCAGGCTGGGTTGACCAACACCGAGATCGCCCAACAGCTTGAAGCCTATTCCGAAGGGGTAACGGGCGGCGCAATTCTAGAATCAACCGAGAACCTGCCCGTACGTGTGCGGCTGACCAATACCAACCGCGCCAGCCTGACACAACTCGCATCGCTTGACTTACGCCCAGGACAGAGCGGCGATCGGGCCTTTCGCCCAACAACAGCGTTAGGCGAATTTGGTCTGATTGGTGAGTCATCTAATATTGCCCGTCGGAGCGAGCAGCGAGTGAATACTGTTCAGGCGTATATTACGGCGGGTGTCTTGCCGGACACCGTCCTCAATGCTCTGCAAGAACGGCTAGAAGCGGTTAACTTCGAACTACCACCGGGCTATTGGTACGAATTTGGTGGCGAGTATGAAGAGCGTAATGCGGCTGTAGGTAATCTGTTGCTTTATGTTCCGCTGCTGCTGCTGGTGATGGTGACTGCACTGGTGTTATCGCTGGGATCGTTCCGGCAGACGGGTATCGTCGGAGCAGTAGCAGTAGGCTCCATCGGCATGGCGATGTTCTCACTTAAGGTGTTTGGCTCACTGTTGGGCTTTATGGCTATTGTCGGCACGATGGGTCTAGTGGGCATTGCTATCAACGGCGGCATTATCGTTCTCTCGGCTTTGAATGAAGATCCCCAGGCTCGACTGGGTGATCGCAAGGCGGTACAAGATGTGGTAGTCAAAGCAACCCGCCATGTGCTGACTACAACGATTACGACAATGGTGGGCTTTGTCCCGCTGCTGGCCGACAGCGACCCCTTCTGGCAGCCACTGGCCATTGCGATCGCAGGCGGTATCGCCGGGTCTCCTATTCTGGCGCTGTACTTTACCCCCGCTGCTTATCTGCTGTTGACAAAGAACAAATCTGCACATAAGGAACAACAAATCATTGACACCACCAAACAAGACTCCCTTAATAGCCCTGCATAGAAAATCAAGGAGAAATTGATGTATTTTCCAATTTGGCAGTATCTTAATCAACCTATCTGGAATAGCGCGCATCCGCTTATTCTTAACCCAGTTCAGTACTGGCAACAATCTAAAGTTGAACGCCTTAATCGTTGTTTTGATAACGATTTTCTAGAGCGGTGCTGGGCTATGAACTATCAGGAGTTTGTCGATCACTATGAAGGCTTTTGCGATCGCAACGCCCTAGAAGAAGACTCGGTCTGGCTGCTTGAACGGTGTTGGCAACGAGAATATCGAAATCACCGATATCAATATCTAAAAAAACAATACCCAAAACAATAAATTTCGGAGCGAGAATTCAAATGAACCTTACTACCTTTGGACTCAATCTGCTGGTCTTAGCAGATGTCAGAGAGATCAGCGAGTCTGTTATTTTTGCCACACTTTTACTGTCAGCGATTGTTATCTTTTTAACCAGTCATTTCTGTGAAGAAGCTTGTGCTCGATTGCGATTGCCGCCTGTTCTAGGACAGTTAATCAGCGGTATTATCCTGGGCGTTTCGGCGCTAAAAATTTTAGCCTTTACCCATGGAGACATGGAGATTAACCCCATGGTGATTGATCTGATTTGTCAGACTACCGGAGCCAGCGCTGCAGAGGCGATTGTCGCCTACTCTCATCAGCTGACAGCGATCTCCGAAAGTGTCGCTAACCTGGGTGTGATTGCGCTACTTTTCTTGATTGGTCTTGAATCTGATCTTAATCGTTTAGTAAAGGTCGGTCCCCAGGCGGCTATCGTCGCTGGTGCGGGTGTGATTTTGCCGTTTGTTGGAGGAACGGTAGGGCTGATGGCACTATTTGGTGTTGCAACACTACCTGCCATCTTTGGTGGAGCTGCTCTGACCGCCACCAGCATTGGTATCACAGCCAAAATCCTCAAAGAGCTGGGTCATCTCCAGTCAGAAGAAGGACAAATTATTATCGGAGCCGCTGTTTTAGACGATTTGTTAGGCATTCTGATTCTTGCTGTTGTGGTGAGCTTAGTAAAGGACGGTCGTGTTGATGTTGCCAATCTGGTATATCTGCTGCTGAGTACAACAGCATTTGTCGCCGCCATCGCCCTCTTAAGGACCAAAATTGCCGATGCTTTTGACGCGATCACACAAAAGCTCCAATCGGACAATGGACCCCTGGTTTTGGCCATTCTTCTGGCGCTGATTATGGCGGCAATTGCCAATATTATCCACCTCGAAGCCATCTTAGGGGCCTTTGCGGCGGGTATCATTCTCAGTGGTACTCGTCAGCAAGCAGCACTCTTGCATAAGCTTGAGCCTCTGACGGCTCTACTTGCGCCCGTCTTTTTCATCGTAGTTGGTGCTAAGACTGACCTGAGTGTTTTAAATCCAGCTAATCCTGGCAGTATCGAAGGGCTTTGGATGGCCGCTTTCTTAATTGTTGTTGCAGTCATTGGTAAGGTTGCAGCGGGCTATTTAATCCCTGCGGTCGGGCTTAATCGATTAGCGATTGGTATCGGCATGGTCCCTCGTGGAGAAGTGGGTCTTGTGTTTGTTGGGATTGGGACTTCTGTCGATATCTTGTCTAGCACGCTGACGGCGGCAGTCATTTTAACGGTCGTTGTCACCACCCTCATTGCACCAGTGCTACTCCCTTGGGCACTCCCAAACAATATTGCATCAGAGCAGCAGGCTTAACGTCTCTCCATAGTGACACTAGTTTCCCCCATATCCTCTGTGGGATGACAATTCATTTCTCATCGGTTATCCCACAGCTTTTTCTCATTGTTAGAGACATCTCGCAAAAATCTGTTGGCACGGTTTAAGTAGTTTCTCAGTAACGGCAGAGCAAGAAGCACCCAAAAAATGTTTCACGTCTTAAAACCCTATCGGCTTGCTTTTAGGCGACTTGCGATTGCATTCGTCTTTACCTTTATTGCTGCCGATTTATATCCGCATCCATCATTGTCTCCAGGGATAATTATCTCAACTATATTGTCTATTCAGTCGGCTATTACGACCGATCCAGACATTTCTAGCATTGATTAAATTCTCAATCCATGTTTGAACTAAGATCCTTCTCTCACTTGCTATTGTTATGAGCTCTTCACTCTTATCGTTTACCCCGTTGCTGGCTTCAACACTTTCTAAAATGAGTGTTCCTAAGGTAATTCGACGGTTAGCACAAGCCACTGCTTTAGGTCTGCTTTCCGGGATAATGGTTACCCTGCCCGCTCGCTCAGCAGATGACCTTTACCTTGACTATGGCATTTTGGGACGGCAGATTTCAGTCTCATCTCTAGAAAGATTTGCCCAAGATGGCACTATAGATGCCGAACTGGCCCCGTATCTGGATAGGATTTTACCGGAAAATCGTCAGAAATTTCAGCGCATCCTGAGCACTCCCTTTGTGGCTTTAAGTAACGGTATTCCTGAGCAAATAGACGATCCGTTTGTGCTGTCTCAATGGCTGTATTCTCCAATAGGAGAACAGGTTTTAGCGAGGGTAGGGCAGCTAGTTCAAACCCAAGGACGTCAGAATGGTCAGCAGGCAATTCGAGCAGCCATGGTTCTGGCAGCGGCTGATCCCGATGGTCTATCGCTGATCAATTTCCTACGGTTCTATCCAACGGATGGCCTCCGACTGGATTTGCCACAAATTTTGGCGTTATCTGATGCCATTGAGACCAATATTCAGATCACCGACAGGTTAGTAAAAGCGACTACTCAGCATTCTAAGGCTGTTGCCGCCACTGAGCCTGCGTTGGACTATCAGGCTCTATCTATGTTGGCAGACGTGCCTCAGTTTGATGTCGTTAAGCAATCCCTGATGTTAGATGATCGCGATCGCAACCGCACATATCCCACAGATCTTTATCTCCCTGCTAACCTCAATACGATTCCGCCTGGACCTATTCCAATCATCATTTTTTCCCATGGCTACGGCGACACTCGTACCAATCCTGAGCTAGTGGCAGCAGCCAGGAGTTTGGCAGCTAATGGCTTTGTTGCCGCTGTGCCAGAACACATTGGTAGCAACAAAGCTTATCAGGATGCTTTAGCGCGAGGGCTAAGCCGTGAATCTTTTGATGTGATGGAATTTATCAACCGTCCTCTGGATATTCATTTTCTCATCGATACCCTAGAAGAGAAAAACAACACTGATTTTCAAGGACGATTACAGTTAGATCAGATAGGCCTTGCAGGACACTCGTTTGGAGGCTATACTGCCTTAGCTACGGCTGGAGCCACCACAGATATCGGACTCCTAATGCAGCAATGTGATTTAGCAGCCGATATTGTCCCAGACAATGTCAACATTGCCCTGCTGATCCAATGTCGACTGTTAGAGCTGAAAGGGTCACCTCAGGTACTGCAACAGCTGACCGATGGTAGCCTGACCGATGAGCGTATTGGCTTGGTGTTCGCACTATCTCCCTTAAGCAGTTTATTTGGAGAAAACGGCATAGGAAAAATTCAGATCCCGGTAGTCATAGTGGGTGGAGCGTACGATATTGCGACTCCCATTGTGCAAGAACAGTTAGCTGCTTTCCAGGGACTAACCACCTCTGAAAAATATTTTTACCTAGCTGAAAACCTGTCCCACACCTCTGCTCTTACTCGGGCTGTCTTAGATTTGGTGTCCTCCAGAAGTGACATCGTAGATAGCTTTAATGCCAGCGAACAATGGTTGTTTGACCTGATGGTGACGCTTTTGATTGCACACAGTCAGTCATCTTTAGTGGGGGATGAAACCTACAATCCCTACCTAACCGCTGCCTATGTCGAGATCGTGAGTGTAGAACCCACTAGACTGCATCTACTCCGGTCGTTGCCAACCGGCTTTTAAAGAAGCCATCTATCAAGAGCCCGTTTTAGAGACGATACTCCCAAGGCAGAGTAGCTGCACTGTCTGACATCTAGTCAAAATACTCGTTTCGCAGAAATTTGTATCCGTCTCACGATTAAAGCGAGGCATTACCGGGCTTTGACCACTACCACATCCCCATCGATCTTCGCTTCGTAGCTACCTAAGGGGTCAGTGGCTGGCCCATCAGCTACGCTGCCATCAGTATTAAACTTTGACCCGTGGCACGGGCAAGCAAAAGTATCCTCTTTCCACTCGACGCTGCACCCCTGGTGGGTACACATCGAGTTGAGGGCGATCACCGCCTCTGCATTGGCCGGGTCGCGGATCACAATCACCGGGCCAGCAACAAAGCCTGTTTTCGCGAGAAAGCCCTCGGTGTCTAAATCAGCGACGGTGCCCAGGGCAGCAAAGCCATCTTCTCGGATACTGGTGTCGAGCTTAGGGGCCGCTTCTGGGGGTGCTTCAGCCTCTGGCGCAGGCGCTTCAGCTGCTTCTTTGGGGGTACAGGCTGCGATCGCAACTGGCAGCGACGTTGCCATAAATCCAGCACCCACCCAGTTCATAAACTCACGACGTTTCATGTCGGGACTCCTCTTAAAGTGAAAGCTTGTCTTTGAGATGCGAGTGGATAGGTGAACACCCTCTACCCATTACCCTCTACCCATTACCCATTACCCATTACCCATTACCCATTACCCTCTACCCAGTTCCTCCTGACTCCCGACCCCTGACTCCAACCACCCTTTATACCGAGCAGCGGCGACGAGGACAAATAACAGATCTAAACCCACCACCCCCGCAATCATCAGCTCAGAACCGCCCGTACCAAAGCCGTAGCTGTGGAGCCCGGTACCGAGAACAAAGTTGACGCCGTACCAGGCCATCAGCACGGCATTGAAGGCCACCACACTGGCGACGCTGATACCAAAATTGCCAATCCAACCGACCAGGCGACCATGGAGGGGGACCAGATAGCAGAGCAGCGCAATCAACGCCCAAGTCTCTTTGGGGTCCCACCCCCAGAAGCGTCCCCAGGAGAAGTGAGCCCAGATGCCGCCTAGGATAATCCCGGCGGTGAGCAGTAATACACCTACCTGTAGTACGCGATAGTTGAGCTTAGAGAGCAGCTGGATCCGAGCCTTAGCCTGGGGGGTAAACAAATAGCTGCCCAGGGCAACGTGACCTAGCCCCAGGGCCAGGGCAAAGCTGGCATAGCTCAGGGCGATAGTCGGCACATGAATGCTCAGCCAGAAATTATCACGCAGCACCGGCACCAACGGCGAAATGCTAGGGTCCAGGACGGCGGGCAAACTGTCGGCCAGGATTAGGCAGATCACCGACAGCGGCGCAGCGGCTAACAGATAGTACTTAGAGCGATAGATCAGCTCAAACGCCAGGGCGATGGCGGAGATACCAAAGCCGACCCAAACCACTGACTCATACATATTGGTGACGGGCGGACGATCGGCAATCTGCATCCGCAGTAAAAAGCCATAGCTCTGCACTGCGACCCCCGCGACAAACAGACCGATGGCGACCCAATAAAATCCGACGGGTTCTACCACATAACGCCCTATCGTTTGGATCGTTTGCCATAGGGGCGTACGTAGGGGCGCAAGATCTTGCGCCCCTACCGTTTGATCTGGCAGCTTAATCCACAGCGCTGCCAGCATGACGATAAAGGCAAGACCATAGAGCTGCCAGGCCTTAGCAAAGGGATGAAA
>JBCCRZ010000106.1:0-12735 GCA_039200855.1 Cyanobacteria bacterium P01_D01_bin.44
GAATCAGTTAGCGCATCATCTAAGTAAACTAGCCGTCAAACCGGAAACGTTAGTTGGCATCTGTATGGAGCGATCGCTAGAGATGCTGATAGGTGTACTGGGGATTCTCAAGGCTGGTGGGGCTTATGTTCCGCTCGACCCCGCTTATCCCCAAGAGCGCTTAGCATACATGTTGGCAGATTCACAGCTATCGGTACTGTTGACAACTAAGGAGCTAAGTAAACAGCTGCCTGAGCATCAGGCAGTTGCGGTTGAGTTAGATACAGATTGGGAATTCATTTTCCAAGAAAGCGTAGAAAATCTTGTCACGGAGAATAAGGCTGAAAACTTAGCTTACGTGATTTATACTTCCGGGTCTACAGGTAAACCTAAAGGGGTTTTAGTGGCTCACCGGGGATTATGCAATTTAGCAAAGGCGCAAATTAGGCGCTTTGATGTTCAACCAGGCAGTCGAGTCCTTCAATTTGCTTCCTTGAGCTTTGATGCCTCGATTTGGGAGATTGTTATGGCGCTGGGTTCCGGGGCAACGCTCTGTCTGGGGAAATCGACTGCCTTACTCCCAGGTCAGGCTTTAATGAAATTTTTGCGTGATCAAGAAATAAGCCATGTTACGCTTCCTCCGACAGCACTTGCCGTCTTACCGACTGAGGAAGAATTACCAGCTCTGTGCACGATCATTGTTGCCGGAGAGACCTGTACAACCGAATTGATAGCAAAATGGTCTAAAGATCGCCGCTTCTTCAATGCCTATGGACCGACTGAATCTACCGTCTGTGCTACTGTCTATGAGTGCACCGATACTGGCCAAAAAGCACCTATTGGCCGCCCTATTGCGAATACTCAAATCTATCTTCTAGATGCTGAAGGCTTACCCGTTCCTATTGGTGTCCCCGGCGAATTACACATTGGTGGGGATAGTCTTGCCCGTGGCTATCTAAACCGCCCAGAGCTAACGGCTGAAAAATTTATTGACAATCCCTTCAGTTGTGAAAATGACCCGAGAAGTCGTCTCTATAAGACAGGGGACTTGTGCTGTTATCTTCCCGATGGAAACGTCCAATTTTTAGGCCGTATTGACCATCAAGTTAAGGTTCGTGGCTTTCGCATTGAGTTAGAAGAGATAGAATCTACTTTACTCCAACACCCTGTAATAAATGAAGCTTTGGTGATTGCTAGGGAAGATTCTCCAGGTGATCAGCGGATAGTTGCCTATTTAACTTTTGACCCAGCACAGACTGTCACCATAAACCAATTACAGACCTTTCTTAAAGGGAAGCTTCCTCATTACATGATGCCTTCCGCTTTTGTAATGTTGGATTCAATTCCCCTGACGCCTAATGGCAAAGTAGACAGAGGAGCCCTACCTCAGCCAGAGAGTCGACCCAAGTTGGAAGAGGCTTACGTCATGCCTCAAACTGAAGTAGAGAAAATCCTCGCTACTGTTTGGCAAGAGATGCTTCAAGTAGAGAAAGTCGGGATTAATGACAATTTCTTCAGCATGGGAGGGCATTCTTTACTTCTCATCAAAATTCAAGCAAAGCTGAGTGAAATCTTTGAAAAAGAACTGTCCATCATTGAATTCTTTAAGTATCCAACCATAAAAGAACTGGCGCAATACATAGCCGATAAATCTGATTTACAGAGGGCCGAAAGCTCATCTTCAAAGCTTATATATGATCGTGCATCTAGACAAAAAGAAGCTATTAGAAGACGTCAGCGGCTACTCAAGAAACAAGTGAGGAAGGTCAATGGATAAATGGGAGAAGGAAGATTCCTTAGAGCCTGTAGCAATCATTGGCATGGTTGGCCGTTTCCCAGGGGCCGAAGGTGTTGATGAGTTTTGGCGCAATCTTCAACAGGGTGTGGAATCTATTTCCTTCTTCACTGATGAAGAATTGTTGGCTGAAGGCATAGACCTCGCCAATCTAAACAATCCTAATTATGTCAGAGCAGCCAGCGTCTTATCAGATGTTGATCTATTTGATGCTTCATTCTTTAAATTTCCGCCTCATGAAGCTGAAATTATTGATCCTCAGCATCGCCTCTTCCTAGAATACGCTTGGCAGGCTCTAGAGAATGCTGGTTATAACTCTGAACTATACGAAGGCCGAATTGGTGTTTACGCGGGTGCTGGTCTCAACAGTTATTTATTGCGTAACCTGAATACAAATCCTGAAACCTCAAATTTTGCCGATATTTATCGATTGCTAGTTGGCAATGATAAGGATTTTGTCGCCACAAGAGTTTCTTTTCAGCTAGATCTCACTGGACCAAGCGTGAATGTTAGTACTGCCTGTTCCACTTCTTTGGTGGCGGTTCAGATGGGTTGCCAAAGTTTGCTAAATTATCAGGCTGATATGGTTTTAGCCGGAGGCGTATCAGTCCACTTTCCACAAAAGGCAGGATATTTTTACCAAGAGGGCATGATTCTATCTCCGGATGGTCACTGCCGAGCCTTTGATGCGCAAGCTCAAGGAACCATTGGTGGTAGTGGTGTAGGCATTATAGTGCTCAAGCGATTAGAGGATGCCCTGGCAGATGGTGACTGTATTCATGCGATCATTAAAGGCTCAGCGATTAATAATGACGGTGCTTCGAAGGTAGGCTATACGGCACCTAGCATAAAAGGTCAAGCTTCGGTAATTTTAGAGGCTCAAGCCATAGCGGGTATTGATCCAGAGACCGTTACTTATATTGAAGCACATGGTACCGGAACCCCTCTGGGAGACCCGATTGAGATTGCGGCGCTGACCCAAGCTTTTTCTGCGAGTACTCAGAAAAAGGGCTTTTGTGGCATTGGCTCGGTCAAAACAAATGTGGGACATCTTGACGCCGCATCCGGTGTAACGAGTTTAATCAAGACCGTCTTGGCATTAAAACATAAACAGATTCCTCCGAGCCTTCATTTTGAAACCCCTAATCCTGAGATCGATTTTGCCAACAGTCCCTTTTATGTGAATACTAAACTGACGCCCTGGGAAACGAATGGGATGCCGCGCCGGGCCGGGGTGAGTTCTTTTGGCATCGGCGGGACTAATGCTCATGTCGTCCTGGAAGAAGCTCCACCGGGTGAGACATCTGGCCCGTCTCGCCCCTGGCAATTACTACTCCTCTCGGCCAAAACTAGTTCCGCTCTCGATACGGCAACGGCTAATTTGGCCCAACACTTACAAGGTGAGCTGCCGCTGGCGGATGTGGCGTATACCCTCAGCATGGGCCGCAAAGCCTTTAACCATCGACGGATGCTGGTTTGTCAGGATATTGAAGCTGCGACTAGCACCCTGAAAAACCTTGAAGATACCCCCGACCAGGTTCGGACACATATTCAAGACCATGGGGCGCGCCCGGTGGTCTTTCTGTTCTCAGGCCAGGGCACCCAATACGTGAATATGGCCCAGGAGCTTTACCACTGTGAGGCAACCTTTGCTAGGCAGGTAGATATCTGCTGTGAGCTGCTGAAACCGCACCTGGGGCTAGACCTGCACCAGATCCTGTATCCAACGGCTGCGCAGTTAGCGTCCGCGAGTGAACAACTGCGTCAGACGGCAATCGCCCAGCCAGCGCTATTTGTCATTGAGTATGCTTTAGCCCAGCTATGGCAGGAATGGGGTGTTCGTCCAAGGGCCATGATGGGCCATAGCATTGGGGAGTATGTCGCAGCTACGCTAGCAGGTGTGTGGTCCTTAGAAGATGCCTTAGCGCTGGTGGCAGTGCGCGGTCAGTTAATGCAAGGGTTACCGTCCGGGAGTATGCTAGCGGTGCCGCTGGCGGAGGCAGCGGTGGTGCCTCTGCTGGGTCAGGACCTGTCGCTGGCGGTCATTAATGGTCCCTCCGCCTGTGTGGTGTCGGGTGCGACCGAGGCGATTGAGGCCTTTGAGCGTCAGTTAGCGAGCCAAGGGATTGAAGGTCGCCGTCTACACACCTCCCATGCGTTTCATTCCCCCATGATGGAGCCAATATTGGCGACCTTCACTGAACGGGTGAAGCAAGTACGCCTCAGTGCGCCGCAGATTCCTTATCTTTCTAATGTCACGGGAACCTGGATGACCGCTGAAGAGGCGACGAGTCCCCTCTATTGGGCAAAGCATCTACGGCAGCCGGTGCGGTGGGCCTCTGGATTGGCCACGTTATTGCAGGCGTCGTCACAGATTTTGTTGGAGCTAGGGCCGGGACGCAGCTTGACGACCCTAGCGAAGCGGCATCCCGAGAAGACGCCTGAGCAGCTGGTGGTGTCCTGTCTGCGACATCCACAAGAAGCGGGTTCCGATGTGGGTTTTTTACTCAAAACCGTGGGTCAGTTGTGGCTAGCAGGCGTGGACATCGATTGGGCGGGCTTTTATGCCCAAGAGCGACGTCATCGTCTGCCGCTACCGACCTATCCCTTCGAGCGACAAAGATATTGGGTTGACCCCCTCCAGCCAGAGGAAAGTAATGGCTCAATGCCAGCTGCACTGAGTAAAAAGTCAGATATCGCCGATTGGTTTTACTTGCCCTTCTGGAAACCATCAATCCCCCCAACACCTGCAAAATCGGCAGTGTTCGACTCATCCCAGATTTACACGCTAGTGTTTATAGAAGATGAATGTGGCTTGGGGCTGCGGCTGATAGAGGGCCTCCAGGCCCAAAATCAGCCCGTAATCACGGTCAAAATTGGAACTGAGTTCACGCAACTGGTCGAAGGTCTATATGCTCTCAATCCTGGAAACAGTGATGACTACGATGCCTTGCTCAAGGAACTGACAACCCAGCAGAAGCTGCCAGCCAGGATTGTTCATTTGTGGAATATCAGTGCTGATAGTGATATTGAATTCGGACCCCAATTAATTGAGCAAGCACAAGAAAAAGGATTTTATAGTCTGCTGTTTCTGGCCCAAGCCCTGGGAAAGCAAAAGCTGAGCAAAGCGGTGCAACTCACAGTAATTTCTAACAACTTGCAGTCCGTGACCAGAGAAGAAAAGCTCTTGCCGGTGAAGGCGACTCTGCTAGGACCTGTTAAAGTCATTCCTCAAGAGTATCCAAATATTAGTTGCTGCAGCATTGATGTGGTGCTTTCCTCCCCCGACAGTTGGCAACAGGAGAAGCTGGTTAATCAACTTCTAACAGAACTAAGGCTTCCGATTTCCGAGCGAGTGCTTGCTTATCGAGGTCACACCCGCTGGGTGCAAATGTTTGAACCCGTACAGCTAGAGGCAATGGTGACAGAGACCCCACGCTTGAGAAAAGGGGGAGGTTATCTAATTACAGGCGGCCTTGGCGGGGTTGGACTCGTTCTGGCGCAATATTTGGCTGAGACAGTGCAGGCTAAATTAGTCCTGATTGGACGCTCAGCTTTTCCAGTGAGGGAAGAGTGGTCAAGTTGGTTAAATACTCACGAAGAGACCGATAGCACCAGCCGTAAGATTCGTAAAGTTCAAGAACTTGAAGCCTTAGGTGCTGAGGTACTGGTGTTGAGGGCTGATGTGGCAGATCTGGCTCAAATGAGAGATGCGATCGCGCAGGCTCAACACCAGTTGGGTTCGCTCCATGGGGTCATACACGCGGCTGGAATCGTTGGCGGTAACTCATTTAACACGATTGCCCAGCTCAGTAAAACGGAGTGCGAGCAGCAATTTCGCCCCAAAGTCCATGGGCTTTTAGTTTTAGAGCAAGTTTTGCAGGGTCAAGCGCTAGATTTTTGTTTGCTGATGTCTTCTTTAGCATCAATCTTAGGGGGGCTAGGCTATGTTGCCTATGGGGCAGCCAATCGCTTCATGGATGCTTTCACCTTGCAACATAATCAGTTCAGCGCCACTCCTTGGCTCAGCATAAATTGGGATGCGTGGAAAGTTGGAATAGAGAAGGATGAAAACGCCTTAAATCGAACTAATTTAGCTGAATTTGTTTTTACACCAGAAGAAGGTATTCAAGCATTCCAACGTATCCTATCTAGACGTGAATTCTATGATCAGCTAGTTGTTTCAACTGGAGATCTGCAATCCAGACTCAAGAAATGGATTAGTCAGAAATCTGCAGGCGAAAGAATATCTGGCCCGAAAGACTTGTTTCACCCAAGACCAGAATTACAGAATGCTTATGTAGCTCCTAGAAATGAAACAGAGCAAAAGCTTGTCAACATTTGGCAACAGGTACTTGGCCTAGAGCCAATTGGCATCCATGATAATTTTTTTGAATTGGGGGGGGACTCTTTAATAGGTGTTCAGCTAATTTCCCAGATCCGTAACAATTTTCAGTTAGAGGTGCCTGTCAGCCACCTATTTGAGTTTCCCTGCATAGCTGATTTAGTTTTAGCTATTGAAGAAAAGCGCTTGGAGAAGCCAGATGAGCTAACGGAAAAAACTCGAAGGCTGGTGCCAGTTATTCCTAGGCGTTCCAGCCCTGGTCATGCGCCTTTATCTTTTGCTCAACAGCGCCTATGGTTTTTAGAGCAACTCAACCCAGGTAGCTTCAACTACAATGAGCCGCTTGACCTGCGTTTTGTTGGAAATCTCGATATAGCGGTGCTAAAGCAGAGCCTGGATGAAATCGTTCGTCGTCACGAGGTACTGCGCACCACCTTCCATGTGATTGATGGGCAACCCGTTCAGGTCATTGCGCCATCTTTAAACCTAAAGCTTTCAGTTATAAACCTATGCGAGTTGCCCAAAGTCGCTCGAGATACAGAGGTGCAACGACTAGTTCGAGAAGAAGCCCAAAAGCCCTTCGATTTGACGCAAGGACCTTTACTGCGAGTTACGCTTCTGAAAATCGACAATAATGAAGATGCGGTATTAATCACGACACATCATATCGTCTGGGATGGTTGGTCGATAGGTATCCTTATGGGTGAGCTAGTAGCCCTTTATAAAGCCTTTTACAAAGGGCTAGCATCACCATTACCAGAACTTCCTCTCCAGTACGCAGATTTTGCCGTTTGGCAACGAAATTGGCTACAAGGAGAGGTGCTAGAGGAAAAGTTAAACTACTGGAAACAGCAGATAGGGAATAATCTCCCTATTCTGCAATTGCCCACAGTTCGCCCACGGTCAGAGGTTAAAACTAGCCGGGGTGCAACCCAGTCTTTTGTAATTTCTTCACCCCTGTCTCGGGAAATTAAACTGTTGAGCCGCCAAGAAGGGGTGAGCTTATTCACAACACTGTTAGCAGCGTTTCAGATATTACTACAGCGCTACACAAAACAGGATGACATTGTCGTCGGTACTGATGTTGCTAATCGTGGTTGGGCTGAGATAGAGCCGTTGATAGGCTTCTTTATGAATTTACTTGTTCTGCGTACTGATATGGGGGGTAACCCTAGTTTTCGGGAGTTTCTCAAACGAGTGCGTGAGGTAGTATTAGGGGCTTACGATCATCAAGATTTGCCCTTCGAAAAACTCGTTGAGGCTCTACAGCCTGAGCGGAGTAGGAGCCAGATGCCCCTATTTCAGGCTTCATTTGTCCTTCAAAATACCTCAATGCCAGTTTTTGAGTTACCAGGGGTGACTCTAAGCAATAGCTTTTTTAGAAACGATACGGCAAGATCTGACTTGACAATGTTTCTGATGGAAACAGATCGAGGTATCGAGGGAAGTTGGCGATACAATGCCGACCTTTTTGAGAACATCACCATCAGGCAGATGTCAGTTCATTTCCAAACTTTGCTAAAAAGCATTGCGCGCCAGCCTGACAGCCGCATCAACAGACTAGAAATGCGGACTGATTCTGAAAGGGAGCAGCAATCTGCGAACAAACAGCAGCGCAAAGCATCTAAGCTAAAGAAGCTCATGACAATGAAAACTGAAGCTGTGGAGTTGCCGCAAACTAAGTTAACCAAAACGGATTACTTGGATTAAAAAATACAAAAAGCACATTCAGGTTCGACCGGATAATGAGATCTGAACCAATATAAATTCTTTATTACCTAGAAGGATTAATGATACAGGCACATAGGTAGAAACATGCAAAGTCAAACTATTAGTGGCTTCACCCTCTCACCTCAGCAAAAATATCTTTGGCTGTTACAGCAGAACACGTCTGCTTACCTGACTCAGTTTTCAATTTCCCTTGAAGGTAGTCTTCAGCCAGAGATACTCAAAGCAACGTTACATAAAATTATTAGTCGACATCAGATTCTCCGGACGAACTTCTGCTGTTTTTCGAGTATGAAGGTACCAGTCATGGTTGTGGAGGATAATACTAATCTTTGTTGGCAGGACATTGATTTAAGTGACTGGGATGAGTCTCAAAAGTCAGCTAGGATTACAGACCTTTTTGAAGCGGATCGACTTCAAAATTTTGATTTGGAAAAAGGGCCATTGCTGCGTTTTTCCTTAATAAAATTGGCACTTGATAAACATCTTATACTGGTTAGTTTGCCTGCACTTTGCGCTGATACCTGGACAGTCAAGAATCTGGTCAGGGAAATTAGCATTTTATATGCTGGTTTTTTAAGCAATGAAGAAATATACTCTGAAGAGGTTATGCAGTATGTACAAGTTGCAGAATGGCAAAATCAGTTACTTATGGACGAAGAATCAGCAACTGCTGATGAGTACTGGTGCCAACAAAAACCGTCTATTCCATACGGATTGAATTTACCTTTCGAAACAAAATCTCTACAGCCTTCAAAATTTGATTCTGAATCTGTAAAATGCCGAAGTGAGGTTATCGATCCTCAAGTAGCTGCGAGATTTACGACTCTTTCAAAAAAGTATAATACGTCTCTACAGGTAATATTATTAGCTTGCTGGCAAATTTTATTTTGGCGACTTACTGGAGAATCAAACGTCGTTATTGGCTGGAAAAGCGATCGCCGAGAATATGAGGAACTACACGATGTATTAGGCTTGCTGGCCGTTTGGTTGCCGATTACGAGTCATTTATCCCCAGACTTGCGCTTCTTTGAAGTTTTGGAATTCGTTCAAACAACTATAGATGCTGCTGAAGAGTGGCAGGACTATTTTGTTCCTCAACCCATAGAAAATGCTGAGAGTTTAGTTTTGCCAATCGGATTTGAGTTTGAACAGTTCCTCGAAGAACAGCTCGCTGGTGATGTCTCATTTTCCCTCCGCCATCAGTATAATTGTACTGAGCCATTTAAAGTTAAACTCACATGTACTCAGAAAAACAATCTTTTAGAAGCGAACTTTTACTATGATGCTAATTATTTTTCAGTAGACACTATTCAAAATCTGTCCAGGCAGTTTCAAACATTACTAGCAAATGCAGCTGAGGATTTTGGTTCTACTATTAGCCAATTAGAGATCCTCAGCCAAAGTGAGCGTCAACAGCTACTGTTCGAGTTTAATCAGACGCAAACTGATTTTGCCCTAGATAAGTGTGTTCACCAAATTTTTGAGGAACAAGTCGAAAAGATTCCTGATGATGTTGCTGTTGTCTATGAAAATCAGCAATTAACCTATGTCGAACTCAATACGCGTGCCAATCAGCTAGCTCACTACTTGCAGCAGTTAGGAGTTGGGCCAGAGACGATAGTATGCCTGCATTTAGAGCGATCGTTAGAAACGATTGTGTGTCTCTTGGGTGTGCTCAAGGCTGGTGGAGCCTATCTGCCGATAGATCCGGCCCTGCCCGATGAGGGAGTGAACCTTCGATTGCAGGATGCCCAGGCATCGGTGCTGTTAACGCAAAAGCGGTTAGCTGGAGCTTTATCAACGCAGGCAGTACGGACAGTTGTTTTTGATGAAGAGTGGCCACAAATTGCTCAATGCAGTAAGGCGAATCCTGTCAGTCAGGTAGTCAGCGAGAATCTGGCTTATGTGCTATTTACTTCTGGCTCTACGGGTAGACCCAAAGGTGTAGCCATTGAACATCGGGCACTTCTCAACTATTTGAAAGCTATCTTCGAAAAAATTGATTTGCCAACAGGTGCTAACTTCGCCAATGTTTCCACCTTTGCCGCCGATCTAGGCAATACAGTAATTTTTCCCGCTTTATGCACGGGGGGATGCCTGCACGTGATCTCCCAGGAACAAGCCTCTGATCCGACAGTATTGGCAGATTATTTCCATCGTTATTCGATAGATTGTCTTAAAATCGTTCCCTCTCATCTATCTGCCCTTTTAGCCGCTTCATCAACCCAATCGATTTTGCCGCGTCAATCCTTGATTTTGGGGGGAGAGGCCGCTAGTTGGGAATTAGTTGAGCACATCCAGCAGCGTCATGCTACCTGCCAGATTTTCAATCATTATGGACCGACTGAAACGACTGTAGGTGCCCTGACCTATGCAATAGAATACCCAAGAGGCAGTGGTGAACATCCGAAATCTGAAACAGTGCCTATTGGTCGCCCCTTAGCTAATGTGCAGGTCTATGTCCTGGATAAGCAGCTGCAACCTGTTCCTATGGGCATTCCAGGCGAATTGTATATTGGCGGCTCAGGATTAGCGCGGGGTTATTTCAATCGACCTGAGTTGACGAGAACACGGTTCATTGCCAACCCCTTCATTCAGGAAGTCAAGGGGACAAAAGATGAAATTGGCAGTTCACTTCATTCAGAGCAGCTGTATAAAACAGGAGACTTGGTTCGCTACCTGTCAGACGGGAATTTGGAGTTTCTGGGTCGACTTGATAACCAGGTAAAGGTTCGGGGGTTCCGGATTGAGTTGGGAGAAATTGAAGCAGTACTCAGACAGCATCCTGGGGTGCGGGATATTGTCGTCCTAGCCCGAGAAGATGAACCGGGCGATAAGCGCTTGGTGGCCTACGTTGTTCCTCACCAGAGAAAAGTCCCTGGCATTAGTGATCTGCAGCTTTTCTTGAGAAAAAAGTTGCCTGAGTTTATGGTGCCATCCGTCTTCATGTTATTGAAGCGTTTGCCATTGACTGCCAACGGTAAAGTTGATCGCCAGTCACTTCCATTGCCGGACATCAACAGACCAGATTTAGAAGAAAATTTTGTGGCACCCCGAACTCCGGTCGAAGCTTCTTTGGCTGGAATCTGGGCCGATGTATTACGGCTTGAGAGGGTCGGCATTCATGATAACTTCTTTGAATTAGGCGGCCATTCTTTACTGGTTACTCAGGTTGTGTCTCGTTTACGAGATGCCTTCGAAGTGGATTTATCCCTAAGTGACTTTTTTGAAGCGCCTACAGTCGCTAATGTGGCTGTGCTGGTTGTCCAAAAGATGGCTGGGGAGGTCGATGAGGAAATGTTGGCGCAGGCTTTTGCAGAATTAGAACAACTTTCAGAGGAAGAAGCTCAAGCTGTACTTGTCGCTGAAGAGAAGCCCAGCAATCAGGAAGGAGGTATGAAGTGAGTAACCTAATTAAGGATATTGCCAGCCTTTCTCCTGAGAAACGAGAGCTGTTGATACAGCGACTGAAACAGAAAAGAGGGACTCTTTCGCCACAGACCCCGAAGATTAGGCCCCAAAGTCGAGAATCCGGTGCCTATCCTTTATCCTTCGCTCAACAGCGATTGTGGTTCCTCGAACAGCTAGAGCCAGGTAATCCTTTCTATAATCAGCCTGCTGCTGCGTATCTAACGGGTACGCTTAACTTAGCTGTATTAGAGCAAAGCCTCAATGAAGTTGGGCGTCGCCACGGAGCTCTTCGTACGACTTTTTCACTGATCGAAGAAAAGCCTGTCCAGGTCATTCAACCTACCTTAAATTTGAGGTTGCCTGTGATTGACTTACGAGAACTTCCCCAGGCAAAGGCAGAGAGCCAAGTTCGCCACCTCGTTGCGGAAGAAGGTCAGCGACCTTTTAATTTGTCGGCAAGCCCCTTATTGCGGGGTATGCTGCTGCAGTTAGATGAGGCGGAATATGTGCTGCTCCTTACGATGCATCACATTATTTCTGATGGCTGGTCTACGGGAATCTTCCTTCGTGAACTGGCGGTGCTGTATGAAGCCTTTTTGGACAAGAAACCGTCACCATTTCCAGATCTGCCTGTCCAGTACGTGGACTTCGCCGTTTGGCAGCGACAGTGGTTGCAGGGGGATGTACTAGAAACTCAACTGGCTTATTGGCGGCAACAGCTTGATGATAGTCCCGCCGTTTTGCAACTCCCAATGGCCCATTCCCGGCCTGCAATTCAAACCTTTCGAGGCGCAAACCAATCGCTGAAATTGTCTAAGGATCTCACCAAAGCGCTTAAAGCTCTGAGTAGGGAGGAGAATGCCACCCTGTTCATGACGTTGCTGGCGGCCTTCAAGACTTTGCTCTACCGATACACAGGGCAGGGTGACATTTTAGTGGGCTCGCCGATCGCGAATCGAAATCGGAGTGAAATTGAGGGATTGATTGGCTTCTTCGTCAACACCCTCGTCATGCGGACTGATCTTGGCGGCAGTCCGAGTTTCCGGGAGCTTTTAGTCCGAGTCCGCAAAGTGGCCCTCGATGCCTATGCCCATCAAGACTTGCCCTTTGAACAGGTAGTCAATGCATTGCGACTGCAACGCGATCTGAGCTATACACCATTGTTTCAGGTACTGTTTGAGTTCGGCAATGTACCGATGTCGGCTTTAGAGTTGCCAGAGCTGAAACTGCGTCCTCTGAAGGCGGAAAGTGGTGCCGCCAAGTTTGATTTGAGCCTGTCAATGAGGGAGTCTGGGCAAGAACTGATTGGCAACCTGGAGTACAGCACTGATTTATTTGACACCGATGCGATCGCTAGGATACTGAGTCATTTTCAAACTTTGTTGGAAAGTATCGTTGCAAATCCTGACCAACGTTTAGAAGATTTAAGGCTGCTCACAGACGTTGAAGAGCAGCAACTGCTGGTTGAGTGGAA